>CABZJG010000012.1 GCA_902525995.1 Paracoccaceae bacterium
CGCTTGATAGTGCCTTTGGCAGAGGGGCAAAGAAACGGCTTAGGCTGCAGCGCTTGCGCTTTCAACAGCTGCGCAAATGCTATCCACGGTTTCAATGAGCAGCGCCTGATCTTCGCATTCGGCCATCACCCTAATCAACGGCTCGGTGCCGGATTTGCGGATCAGCAAACGCCCTTGATCGCCCAGCGCAGCCTCTGCCGCACTGATTTTCTGCTGGACTTTGGGCACACTCAAAGGGTCTTGCGGCGGGGTAAAACGTATATTTTTCAAAAGCTGCGGCACCGGCTCAAACACGTTGATAAGCTGGCTGGCCGGGGTGCCCGTGCGAACAATCTCGGCCAAAAACTGCAGGCCCGCCATCAAGCCGTCGCCTGTTGTCGAATAATCACTCATCACGATATGACCTGATTGCTCCCCGCCAAGGTTAAAGCCGCCCTCACGCATCCGTTCAACCACATATCTGTCCCCTACAGCAGTGCGCTCTAAAGCGATCCCCTGCGCGCCCAGAAAGCGCTCAAGACCAAGGTTGGACATCACAGTGCTGACCAATGTATCGCCGCGCAACTGCTTGCTCTTTGCCCAGCGCGAGGCCATCAACGCCATCAGTTGATCCCCATCTGCAACCGCGCCAGTTTCATCAATGATAATGACCCGGTCAGCATCACCATCAAGACAAATACCCACATCTGCCCCATGGCTGACAACTGTTTCAGCCGCCGTTTGGGGGGGCGGTAGAGCCGCATTTATCGTTTATATTTGTACCATTAGGCGTTACGCCAATGGATATGACTTCGGCGCCCAATTCCCATAAAACTTCGGGTGCTGCACGGTAGGCTGCCCCGTTGGCGCAATCAATAACAACCTTCATGCCATCAAGCCGCATTCCGCTGGGAAAAGAGGATTTGGCACGCTCCACATAGCGAAACAAACCATCGTCAATCCGCTGCGCCCGCCCGATACGCTCGACCGGCGCAGGCGCAACGCCATTATCAATCAGCAGCTCTATCTCAGCTTCAACATGATCTGAAAGCTTAAATCCATCAGGGCCAAAAAACTTGATCCCATTATCTTCGTGCGGATTGTGGCTGGCTGAAATCATAATGCCCAAATCTGCACGCATCGACGGGGTGAGCAAACCGACCGCAGGTGTCGGCACAGGGCCAAGCAAAAGCACGTTCATCCCGGCAGAGGTTAAGCCCGCCGTGAGCGCATTTTCAAACATATAGCCCGACAGCCGCGTATCTTTGCCGATCACAACGCGGTGCACTTTCGTGTCATCATTGCGAAAATATTGTCCGGCTGCTGCACCAATACGCAAAGCAATCTCTGCGATCATCGGATATTGGTTTGCGCGCCCTCTGACGCCATCAGTTCCAAAATATTTACGCGCCATCAAATAATCCTAGTGTAATAGACTGCCATACTGCCAACGCCTGACGTGTTTGCGCCACATCATGCACTCTGACTATTTGCACCCCTTGAGACACCGCCGTCAAGGCCGCTGCGATAGACCCCCCAACACGGCTCTGGGCATCCTGTTCACCGCTCACCTTACCAATGAACCCTTTTCGTGAGGCCCCAAGCAATATCGGCACACCCAGTCCATGAAAGATGCTGATTTTATTCAATAAAGTTAAATTATGCTGCAAGGTTTTACCAAACCCAATGCCCGGATCTGCAATGATTGCATCTTTGGGAATACCCGCTGCGACGAGTTTTGCAATCTGGGAGTGTAAAAAGTCGTAAATATCCAGCAAAACATCGGCATATTTCGGCTGATCTTGCATGGTTGTAGGATCTCCTTGCGCATGCATCACACAGATCGGCAATTTTTTGGATGCACAAAACTCTAGAAGTGCATCATCAAATGTAAACCCGGAAACATCATTGACCAAGCCAGCCCCTGCAGCCACCGCCGCTTTTGCGACCGCCGCTTTACGCGTGTCGATCGATATTGGCTTGGATAGGTTTTGTGATATCTGCTTAATCACAGGCACAATGCGGTCTATTTCAACATCACTGGAAATCAGATCAGCGCCTGGCCGCGTAGACTCGCCGCCAACATCGATGATATCGGCCCCCGCTTTGACCATTTCGCGGGCTTCTTTGAAAGCACTGTCGCTTTTGGCATACTGCCCGCCATCTGAAAAGCTGTCAGGGGTCACATTCAGAATGCCCATGATTTTTGGTGTCGAAAAAGACATTCCCATGATCGGCGGCCTATGGCAGGTCCAAGTTTTCAGCCAGTTGTCCGGTACCTCTTGCGCTGGCATAACCAAAGCAGGCTGGCTGCGGCTTAATTGCTCGGCATGGGAAAACCACAATGGGCCACCGGCGAAACTATATGCCTGCTCGGGCCGCATCGGGTCTGTTGATAGGATCGGTCTATAATAGTTTGCCATAGGTTAAATTGGGTTAAAAACCACCCTACTTCAAGTCTTGTAAAAGGGATGGCCCGATGGCTTGAGCCCGACCGCTAAAGTCATTTTCATCCAAGAACTCGTCGCCCACAAACACCATATCCTGCACGTCTAAAAGCTCTGCAAGCCACTGCGCCAGTCCGACCCCATCACTGGCTGCAGCCTGTGGGGGATGGGTGGCATCCAATACCATTTTTGAAGGCGCCCAGACGCTGATCATTCCATTCTTTATCGACCAGTCCAATTCCGTTTTTGAGGCCACAACAACGCATCGGCTGTCGCGTCCAGCCAATACCCAAGCATTCTGTTCGATCGCCAAAAGGGAAATACGACGGGCAACAGAAGAATTTGAAACCTTTGGCCCAGCTGTCTCAGGCAGACCAACACATAAAATCGCAGGGATATCTGAAATGCTTAAACTGTCCAACCACCCAGTCAAATGATCGGATGCTATTGCAGGATTTGAAAGATAAACCAAACGTGGGTGAAGCTTATCTGCTGCATCCGGCTCTGCTAGGTGGACAATATCCTGACGGTCACGAACAATTTCAACCCCCAAGCCCCCCGGACCACGGTCTAACTTTTCGATCCGAACAAAAACTCTCAAGGCCTGCGGTTCAAGCAATATCCGCTCGGCGACACGCTCAGCCAGTGTTTCCAATAGGTTCAAGCGTTCAAGCTCTAACTCATAGGAAATAGCATCGGTCACCTTATCATAAGACAGAATACGATCTACATCATCTATCGCCTGCCCAGCGGGCTTTACTTCAACGACCACGTTAAAACAAATGCGCTGGGTTGTGCCGCGCTCTGTTTGAAAAGCACCAATTTCAACCTCGACAACATGATCACGCAAGGAAATTCTATCGAGTGCCTTCGTTGAACTTGCTTCTGAGCGCTCACTTGGGTGAGCAAATGCGAGCCTAATTTCATTGGTCATTATTCCAAACCCAAGGTTGTTTCAGTCACCATTGATACGTGAAAGCCCTGAGTTTGCCGCAGTCAAGCGCGGCACCTCGACCGTCAACTACGTCAAACATTGCCCTATTCAATTATTTTTTTCAATTTTTTGCAAGGGCACATAAAAATGATGACTGCCGATGGTCACTGTTCTTGAAAAGCTTCGAGCCCACTTGGGATTAACTGATTTTGTATGATAGTACATCGCGCCTTTGGTCAATCCTCGCGGAGCTCCTTCAAGCATTAGCTGTGCAACTTTGCCAACTTGAATATAGGCTTTTTGGTCGGTGATGATCTCTGCGCGCCCATCACAGTCATAGGTAAACTGACAGGCAAATCGCCGACCAGTCCCCTGATGCACAACACCGCATGGTGAAGATGGAAAAGAGCTGCTGTCAACCCGGTTCAGGATCACCTCTGCGACAGCAAATTGTCCCTTAATCTCTTCTCCCCGAGCTTCAAAATACAGCGCCTCAGCCAAACACGCCCACTGCTTGCCACCTTTTGGCGCAGGTGCGGCTGCGAGATAACTGCTGGTATATATATTTGCGTTGCCATCTTCTGAGTTGCGCAACAGTGTTCTTAACGCCCATGGGGAAACTGAAGACCTAAACTTCTGATCCAGATCAATTACGGTGGAAACTGAGGAGTTTGGCACATCCGCATAAACCGAGGACGCACCCCCCCAAATTAGGAGGACCAAAACAAATAATCGGAGTTTCACTGCACTTCACCTTATTGACCCGATCGACCCATGATGAGAACTGATATTGATACCTATAATTTACCAAAACCAAATGCCGAATAATATTCAGCCTGAGTCGCTTTGGGGGCATTTAAGTTGTCTGATCCCGGATTGCAAGCTGCGCTGCTGCAAGACGCGCCACTGGAACACGAAAAGGTGAACAAGACACATAATCAAAGCCGTGATTACGGCAAAATGCGATCGATTCAGGGCTGCCGCCGTGCTCTCCACAAATTGAAATCACAACTTCAGGGCTGGATGTACGGGCACGCTCAGCCCCCAACCGCAACAATTCACCGACCCCTTCAACATCCAGAGTATGAAACGGGTCTTCCGGAAACACGCCTTGTTGCACATAAGTAGACATGAACCTACCGGCATCGTCTCTGGACAAGCCATAGGTCATTTGCGTCAGGTCGTTGGTCCCAAAGCTCAAAAAGGCAGAGTTGATCGCAATATCATTCGCTCTGAGAGCTGCGCGCGGAGTTTCAACCATAACACCCAGCTTATAATCAAAATCTACGCCCGTGTTGGTACGCACAGTTGCAGCAACGGCCTCAATGCGTGATTTTACCAATTCAACTTCGCGCTTGGCACTGACCAAGGGGATCATAATTTCGGGCACCACAGGGGCACCGGCGTTTTTAGACTCAATTGTGGCTTCGAAGATGGCTTGCGCCTGCATTTCATAAATTTCAGGAACCGTAATGCCCAAACGAACACCGCGCAGGCCAAGCATTGGATTGTATTCACCCATGGCCTCTACGCGCCGCGTTACATCAGACATGGGCAAGTCCAGCGCCTCGGCCAAATCCCGAAGACCCGCCCGATCAGTGGGCAAAAATTCATGAAGTGGCGGGTCGAACAAGCGAATGCAAACGGGCAAACCCTGCATGATCCCAAAAAGCTTGATAAAATCTGCTCTCTGCATTGGCAATAGACGGTCTAAAACAGCGCGGCGCTCATTGCTGTCATTTGCAAAAATCATCTCTCGCATCACCGTGAGACGGTCAGCTTCAAAGAACATATGTTCCGTCCGGCACAACCCGATGCCATGCGCGTTAAAATTCCGTGCTGTTTGCGCATCTGCGGGCGTATCTGCATTGGCCCGAACGGCAATATCACTGACCTCATCAGCCCAGCCCATCAAAGATTGGAATGCATCATCTAGCACAGCCTCAACCATTGGCGGCTCACCTGCGAGTATTTGGCCATTGCTGCCATCAATGGTCAAAACATCTCCTTCTTGGAATATCCGACCATCAGGGGTCACCAGCTGCCGCTTTCTGATCTGAAAGCGGATGGCCGATGCGCCCACGACGCACGGAAGTCCCAATCCACGACCGATCACTGCGGCATGGCTTGTCATGCCGCCGCGTTCGGTCAGCACTGCAGAGGCAGCATGCATGCCGCGAATATCTTCAGGGCTGGTTTCCCGGCGTACCAGAACACATTGCTCGCCCCGCGCAGCGCTGGCTTGAGCGGCCTCTGCGCTGAAAACAATCCGGCCGGTAGCCGCCCCAGGGCTGGCCGCAACGGCTTGCGCTAAAATATCTCGATCTGCATCGGGATGCACTTGTCTGTGCAGTAACTCACCTAAGGAAAGAGGCTCTACCCGCAACAAGGCCTCTTGTTTAGAAATCACACCACTTTTGGCCAATGATACCGCAATCCTCAATGCAGCAGAGGCGCGGCGCGGTGCGCGTATGCCATCAAGAATATGCAGATTTCCATCTTCGATGGTAAATTCAATTTGCATTTCTTCGCGCAAGCGCTGGCGCATAAGTGCTGCCTGATCTTGAAGTGATTTTAGAATATCAGGCGCAGCTTCTTCAAGCGATGGACCGCGCTTATCGCGGGTCAAATACATCGCGCCGTCATTATCGCTTAATCCGTCACGCCCCTGACTTTGGCGGCGATATCGTCCAACCACCTTCGGCTTTCCTGTATCGCTATCAATCAACTGCAGAACACCAGAGCCGCACTCGCCGTGCCCCACACCAAAGGCCATTTTTTGCACAACAAGCCCAAGGCCGGCATCGGCTGGGGCGCCTTTGGCCTGCCGCAGCAATCTCGCGGTGGTGCCTTCCCAAGCGCGGGCCATAGAGCGCAGCACTTCAGCCAGTTGTACCGAACGGGCCTGTGGAAAGACCTCTTCTGTTTCGTCCTCATAGGCGCGCAGTGCCGCTTCAAGGGCCGCCTGCCCTTGACCCTCGATGTGATCAAAGATCTCTGGGTCCAATCGCGCCACATGAATGGAATAGGCTTGTATAAACCAATAATAGACTTTCGCCGCAGCTTCTGCTCCCAATGTTTCGGAAAGCGCAGAAAACCGTGCGTGGTTCATACCAATATTTAAGATTGCCTTGGGCCCGCCCCAGTCAATACTTTGGGAAGACGGGCGAACACACAATAATGTATCTGGATCAAAATGATCTAATATTTGCCCCATGTCAGGCATTTGATTTGACGCAAGGCCGTGCACCACATCAAAGGACAGAGCAACCGTTTTAGGAACTGGCAATTCAAGCCGCACCAAACGCTGTAGACATTTGGCACGCCCCCCATGTGTCGGGGCGGAAATCGCTGCGTTTGGGGTCACCAGCGCTATATCTGATTGCTCGCGCTGCACTGCGGCATCCTTCTTTCTTCAGCGCAGCATAAAGCGATTAGCCGCGCAAGCAAGAAAAAGCTTTCCCTTATAAAGGTGCTTTAGCCTTCTATTTTTGTCAAATCGGCCACAGCCCGGCAGGTAGAACGGATGAGGCTTAGCAAATTCAGCCGGTTACGGCGCACAACTTCATTATCCGTATTTACTTGCACGGCCTCGAAAAAAGTATCGACTGGCGCCCTCAGCGCAGCCATTCCTTGCATCGCCTTGGCAAAATCTTCCTGCTTCAACGCAGATGTAATCACTTGAGACTGGGCCTCAAGAGCTGCGAATAACCCGCGTTCTTCATCGCTTTGGGCAAATTTCACATCAGCGCCGTAAGAATACTCAACACCGTCTTTTTCCTCGGCTTGGGTTAATATATTATTGGCGCGTTTGAACCCCTGTACCAAATTTTTGCCATCCTCCGAGGCCAGAAATTCCGAAAGCGCTTTTGCACGCTTGACCACAAGCAGCAAATCGTCATTGCCCTCTAAGGATATACACGCATCAATGATATCATGGCGCAGTCCTTGGTCGCGCAAAAATACCTTCAAGCGGTCATGAAAAAATCCGAGTAAATCAGAAACGTCAATTTTTGATTCACTCAGTGCAAAAGCCTTTTTCAAGGGCAATGTTATCCCATTTTCCAACATCAACCGTATCACACCCAATGCGGACCGGCGCAGTGCAAATGGGTCTTTGCTACCGGTTGGCTTTTCGCCAATAGACCAAAACCCAGTGAGCATATCCAGCTTATCAGCCAGAGCAACAGCAACCGAGACCGGTTCGGAAGGGACCGAATCCGAAGGGCCCAATGGCGAATAATGGGCTTGCGCAGCTTGCGCAACCGCATCGGGCAAACCAACGGCGCTAGCATAATAGCGCCCCATTAGACCTTGGAGTTCGGGAAACTCATAGACCATTTCCGAGGCCAGATCGGCTTTGGCCACCTGCGCCGCTTGCGCAGCCAAGTCGGCCTCTGCGCCAACGAACGGTGCTATGTTCATGGCCAAGCCAGCGATCCGATCCACACGCTGCTTTAAGCTGCCCAGCTTGTTATGGAACGTTACATTTTCAAGGCTGTCTGTCCAAGGGGTCAAACCCTTGGATTTGGCAATACGCAGGTCATTTTCCCAAAAGAACTTTGCGTCCGCGAGGCGTGCTGCGAGTACCTTTTGGTTGCCCGACAAAATTGTTGCGCCTTGGTCTGCGGTTTCTATGTTGGCGACAGTTGCGAAATATTCAATACGGCCTGTTTTGGGATTGCGCAGGGAAAAGAACTTTTGATGCTCTTTCATCGATGCTTGCAAGACCTCAGGGGGAAGATCAAGGAACTGATCTTCAATACGTCCCAAAAGCACCACTGGCCACTCAACCAAGCCTGCTACTTCGGCCAAAAGACCCCGATCCTCGACAAGCTCTAGCCCCAATGCAAACGCCTGATTGCTGGCATCTTGCCATATGGCTTCTGCCCGCTCACTTGCATCAAGAATGACAAACGACCTTTTGAGTTTGGCGGTATAATCTTCGAAGCTTGAAACCGAGAACCTCTTTGGGTCCATGAACCGGTGGCCGCAGGTGCTATCGCCCGCTTGCAGGCCATCAATATCTAAATCAACGATTTTTGCGCCGCTCTCGTCACTCAGCAGGCATACAATGGAATGCAGCGGTCGAACCCAGCGCAAGGGACCACTACCCCAGCGCATGGACTTGGGCCACGGAAAGTTCCGAACAACATTTTCCACAACAGCGCTGACAATCTGTGCAGCCGGCCGGCTAGGCGTTTCGAGCGTAGCAAAATATACTTGGCTCTTTTTTTCATCCCGAATGGAAAGTTGATCTCGGTTTAAACCCGTGCCCCGCAAAAATCCTTCTATTGCCTTTTCAGGGGCGTCGACACGGGGACCTTTGCGTTCTTCACGCACCAAAGGGCTTTCCTCTGGTAAATCGTGAACCGTGAGCGTCAAACGCCGGGGTGTCGAAAATCCTGCTGCACCGGAATAGGTCAATCCGGCTTCGACCAGTCCATTGGTGATCTTGGTTTTCAAGTCCTCCGCCGCCCGAGCCTGCATCCGGGCCGGAATTTCTTCGGAAAAAAGTTCAATAAGAAGATCTGGCATATCAGTTACTTTCGGGCGGTGTCGGACAGTTTGGAGGGACGGGTTTTCCGGCAAAGACAATCTTGCCGCATGAGTTGATCCTATTCCAAGCATAGCCGCGGCCATCGTCGAGTATACTCACAATACGGTCGATGCCATAGGATACATTTTCAATCGATAGAAAACTTGTGGCGCTTTGGGCCTCTATGGCAGCGCCAATTTCTTCAGCATTAAAACAGTCAAACCACCCCGGTGCAACCAAAGGTTCAGCATCCGTTACGGGAACGTATAGCGCCTTTAACTCATCGGCTGTATTTTGGGCAGTAAAGCAGGCGCGGTAGCGTATCGGCGAGCTGTTGGAGTCGATTGCCGTGAAATCGCTGTAGTTAATCGCTTGGACATCAGAGCCATCCAGCGGCGTCAAAACCACATCGGATGCCCCGTTCGGGACAACGGTGCTGTAATAGGCATAAACTTGCAAATAATACATTGCCCCACCTGCCACAATGCCACAGGTCACAAGTACTATAGCCAGAAACTTTCCCATCATGCCTTAAACCCACCGGCCTCGGTCATCACAAAGGCATCTGCGCATTTTTTGGCCAACGCACGCACACGCCCGATGTAAGCTTGCCTCTCGGTCACTGAAATGACCCCACGCGCGTCTAACAAATTGAAAAGATGGCTGGCTTTAATACACTGATCATAGGCCGGATGCGCCATAATAATTCGTTTACCGGTTTTCGGATCGGTGGCCTCCTGCGCCAATATGGACGCACAGGCGGCTTCGGCATCTTCAAAATGGCGCAGCAAGACCTCTGTATCGGCCACATCAAAATTCCACCGTGCATATTCTTCTTCGGTTTGTTTGAAAACATCCGCATATGTCAAAGCAATGGGGTTTTGAGGATCGTTGAAGGGCATTTCCATCACGTGGTCAACACCAAGAACATACATCGCCAAGCGCTCTAAACCATAAGTTAGCTCGCCCGAAACAGGATGGCAGTCATGGCCGCCCACCTGCTGAAAATAGGTGAATTGTGACACTTCCATGCCATCGCACCACACTTCCCAGCCAAGGCCCCAAGCGCCTAAGGTTGGGCTTTCCCAATCATCTTCCACAAAGCGAATGTCGTGCAGGGCCATATCAATTCCAATGGCCTCTAAAGAACCAAGGTATAGCTCTTGCAAATCGGGCGGGCTCGGCTTGATCAGCACTTGATATTGATAATAATGCTGCAAACGATTGGGGTTTTCCCCATACCGGCCATCTGTTGGCCGGCGCGAAGGCTGGACATAGGCGGCGGCCCAGGGCCGTGAGCCCAACGAGCGCAGCGTTGTTGCAGGATGAAAGGTCCCTGCCCCGACCTCCATATCGTAGGGCTGCATAATCGCGCAGCCTTTGGCCGACCAATAAGTTTGAAGGCGCAGAATACTATCTTGAAAAGAAGTGGGCTTGGTGGGTGTCATCGCTCTAATGCCCTGTCTGTGACGGCTTGGTTGGCCTCTACTTAGGCAAAGCTGCGGCGAGGGTCAATCAATCTACTGATCTGCGTTGCTTTAGGGCTCCAATTAAGGCAAAATCCGCACAGATATTTCATGTACCTCTGGCATTGTTTTTAGCAGAGCGCTACATATCAAAAAAAATTAATCAAACTTGGGCCTCTGAAGACCTCAGAAGAGCCATTTTAGGGTTAGAATTGGAGAACTTATGTGGCGTCAGGTTTTATCAGTGATCGCGGGGATGATTTTTCTACCGAGCCTCCTTTTCGCTGACGATAGCCTTTGGGTCCAAATTGAAGCGCAGCCCAGCTTGTTAGAGGCAGAAGACCGTGCGCGCAAATATGCAGTGCGATTGCCCAACGTGCACGCTTTTTCCCTTGGCTCTGGATGGTATGCCATTGCCATCGGGCCCTACACGCAGGATGACGTGGAGCTAGAGTATCAAAATCTGCGCGACACGCTGGAAATTCCCTTTGATAGCTTCATTTCGACCGGGGATAATTTTCGGCAGAAAATCTGGCCCTCCGGGTCCGAGACGGCTGAAAGCACCTACACGCGCAGTGCGTCTAACATCTTTTCTAGGGCTGTTGAGCAAATCGAAGGTTACGATTTAAGCGCTATTGATCGCTCCCAAGATGAAACCTTAGAGCAAGCCCTTCTATCTGAAGACGCATTGGATAGATCTGAAAAGAAAGAGCTGCAGCGCGCATTGCAATGGGCAGGATACTATAGCTCATCCATTGATGGTATGTTTGGAATCGACACGCGGAACTCTATGAAACAATGGCAAAGCGCCAATCAGTTTCCTGTAAACGGCGTGCTTTCCACACTGCAGCGCGACATATTGCTCAGGCAATACGACCAAATTCTGGTTGAATTGGGTATTGAAAAAATCACAGACCTTCAAACCGGCGTGGTCCTGAATTTACCAATGGGCATGCTTGAATTTTCCCATTATGAACCTCCGCTTGCGCATTTCAATGCAGCAGATGGTGGTCCTCAGGCAGCTTATGTAATTTCCCAAAGGGGAAATAAAGCCGAATTAAGGGCACTTTACCGGGCGCTACAGACTTTAAGCATTCTGCCGCCGGATGGCTCACGCAAATTAAATGAAAATGGCTTTTCTATTGCGGGTCAAAACAGCCAAATTATATCTTTTGCTGAGGCTTTCATGAGCCAAGGCGAGATCAAAGGCTACATTTTGGTGTGGCCATCTGCAGATGATGCGCGTTACCGGCGTTTGCTAAGCAATGTTAAAAACAGCTTTGAGACAATTACTGGCGTTTTGGAACCAACAGACGGAACCGGTGGCCTGCAAGAAGTAGACGCTCTTTTCGGATTGGATCTAAGACAGCCATTATTTTCCCGATCAGGGGTTTTTGCAACGCCCGAGGGACATGTGATTACCGACGCGAACGGGCTTGGGCAGTGTGATGAAATTACCATTCGGCCCAATTACAAGGCGACGGTTCTGAACCCCGATGATGGTGACGATTTTGCGATATTGGCGCCTGAAAGCCGCTTGGTGCCATTATATTTTGCCCGGTTCGCACGGATGCCACTTGGCTTAAACGATCAGGTGACTTCTGCGGGTTACTCATATGAAGGACGGCTCGATTTTCCAAGCGTGACGCAAGGATCAGTAGATGAGATGCGCGGTTTGGACGGCAATGAAGATATTATGAGGTTGTCGATACCTGCGATGAAAGGCGATGCCGGTGGGCCAGTTCTTAGCCAATCAGGAGCGGTGTCAGGGCTGCTGCTTGACGCATCGGCAGGTCCCCGTAGCCTTCCGCAAAATGTGCATTTGGCACTTAAGTCGCAAAAAATCATCGACCGGATGGCGACATTGGGCATTTTTGTCCAGACCTATTCAGGCCGAAAGCCTGTCGAAGATGTGCTTTTGGCAAAGCAAGCGCGCTCTATCACTGCTCTGGTGCGTTGCTGGCAAGACTAGGCTCTATATTCACCCCAACTCAGGGGTCATATGAATGACTGTCGGACGGGGTTCTGCAAAGGCCTTGGTCAATTCAGATTGTAATTTACTGAGCGTTTTCGGACGGCAGGCTGCAGCGCCATAGGCGCGCGCGACGGCGCTAAAATCCGGATTGAGCGCTTGAACCGCATTGGGCGCAATCTGAGCCGCAACCATACTATCCTCGATGGCTTTCAGCTTGGTGTTGTCCCAAACAAGAATTGGCAGATTTAAACCTAATCCAACCGCAACCCCCAATTCAGGCAGCATGTACTGAAACCCATAATCGCCTGCAATGGCAACAGTGGGCAAATCCTTACGCGCCACAGCGCCGCCAATTGCAGCAGGCAACGCGTAGCCTAAAGTGCCAAACCCAAAAGGATGATGCCAATGGGCCGCGCGCGGCATATCCCAAAATTCCTTTGCCAAATAGGCAAACTGGGTCATATCGGAATAAATCATCGCCCGCTCTGGCATAACCTCTTGTAGGGCCCGGCAAACTGGCAAAATACCGGGGAATTCGGCATCAGTCTCAGCGGTCCATTTTTGCCTTGCTTGTTTGACTTCATCTGGTTGCCAGCCCGTGCGTTCATCGCTTGGCTTTAACTGCGCAGTCAACTGTCCGACAAAATCTTCCGACCGCATCAAAATACGGATGTTTGCACTTTGGGGATCCGCCAGCACCTGAGGGTCAATATCAACACGCACCAAATTTGCCTTATGTCCCAATTGGGCACGCCACAAATCAACCTCGGCCAATTCGCTGCCAATGACCACAACCAAATCTGCCGTTGCAATTAGATCCGCTGAACTTGGCCGCGCCAAACACGCCCCGAGATAAAGAGGATAATCAGACGCCACCACGCCCCGCCCAGCAAAAGTACAAATGGCCGCAGCGCCTGATTTCTCAAGCAAGGGCATCACCTTGGCGCGAACGGCACCACCACCAAAAATAAACAGCGGTTTGTTCGCCTTTTGGATCAATCCGGCAACATCTGGTAAGTTGGGTCCATTACCTTTAACAGGCTGCGCCGGCTCTTGGCGCGCTGGCCCCGGATCAGCCATTGCTTCCAGTTGCGCAATTGGAACCTGAATATGTTTTGGCCTCGCTCTTTGGTGTGCAAATTCTTCAAAGGCACGATCAATCAATGTATAGGCCGCCGCCGCACTATGGGCAGGTTCGGACCAATCGCATACCGTGCGGGCTGCAGCAGCCTGATCCAGCATCTGGTGCAACTGACCGCGCCGCGCAGATGTTTCATCCAAACACGAAGAGAGTACCAGCATTGAAACGCTATCAGAGTAAGCCTGCCCCATGGGGGTCATAATATTGCACAGCCCGGGCCCAGTAATCACATAGGCCACACTAGGCTTGCCCGTTGCACGCGCATAGCCATCAGCCATAAATCCCGCGCCCTGTTCATGACGCGCGCAAGCACATGGCGAATGCCTGCTTCTTCAATGCCCCGGTACATTTCCTGATTATGCACCCCGGGGATACCAAAAATAACCTCGACACCCTGACTTTTAAGGTAATGGGAAATTTGTGCGCCTAATGGTCTTTTCATCTCTTTATGCTCTCCAAAACTGAACGGTCAAAATGGCGTAAACCGCCAGCAGTTCAAGACGGCCAATCAGCATGGCCGCAGATAAAATCCACTTTGCAGTATCATTCAGGCCGGAAAAATTTCCCGTTGGCCCGATCTCTGGGCCAAGACCCGGCCCAATATTAGCCAAGGCCGAAGCTGCGGCTGAAAGCGAAGTAATGAAATCCAACCCAGTCATTCCCAGCAAGACAGCAACCGCCCCAAGAGTTGCCAAGAAGAAGGTGAAAAATGACATCACAGAACTCAGCACTTCATCATCAATTGCGCGACCGTCATATTGCGGTACGAACACACCATTTGGGGATTTGATCTTCATCAATTGCGTTTTGACCGACGCAAAAACCAATTGGTAGCGAAAGATTTTAACAGAGCAGGCCGTAGAGCCAGCACAGCCGCCTATCAATCCGATGAAAAAGAACAACGTAACTAAAAAACTACCCCACTGCATATAATCAGAGCTAGCATAGCCGGTGCCGCTGATAATTGATGTAATATTGAACAGAGCTTTTCGAACCGCTGTTTCGTTTTCCAGTTGACCAAAGCTTAACAGTATCAAAGCCGTGATAACGACCAAGACAAAAATCACCGTCAGAAAACTGCGCACTTGGGCATCTTTAAACACTGCCGTTTGATTGCCGTTCAGCAACTGAACGTAACGCACGAACGGGAGAGCAGCGAGTATCATAAACACCACCGCTACATATTCCACTGCAGCTGGAAAGGCTGCAAACGAAGCGTCATAATTTGAAAATCCACCGGTAGCCACCGTGGTCATTGCATGCACCGTGGCATCAAAGGCGGACATTCCGACAGAGAAATAGGCCACGATACAGGCCATCGTGATGGAAACGTAGATAAAGGATATCTGGATTGAAATGGTGGTCGCACGGGGCAGAATTTTTCCTAATGTATCAAAAGCCTCGGCCTTAAAAATTTGCATACCGCCAACTCTGAGCTCTGGAAGAAACACCATAGCCACAACGATAATACCAATACCGCCCAGCCACTGCAGAATTCCGCGCCACAAAAGCAAACCTTTTGGCAGAGTTTCCAATCCGCTCAGCACCGTTGAGCCGGTGGTTGTTAGACCCGACATGGCTTCAAAAAAAGCATCCACATAACGGGCCTCTGTTGCCCCAAATACAAACGGAAGCGCCCCGAATAATGGCAATGCAAACCACACCCCAGTGGTGAGCAAAAACGTTTGCTGGATGGTAAGGCCTTCTTTGACCCCGTTAGAACAGGCAATAGCCAAAAGTGTGCCGAACAAACCCGTGATAATCGCGCTTTGGGCGAAAACCATCCATTGGCCGCGCCCCTCTGCCAAATCGACAAGAAACGGCAGCACCATCGCCCCCCCTAAAAGGGCCAGCAAGATACCGATTACATATCCAACAGGTCTTAGGTCAATCATGCGCGTCAGCGTTGGCTGTTCCGCCAAGAACTGTCAAGAGTGGATCGACAAAAGGCGCCTAACCAGTGTGGATCAAACTTGCAAACAACTTAGGATCAATCGAATGCTGCGCGAAGGTGGTGCCTTCGGTTAAAACCGATATCGCATCATGACTGTGCAAGCTTTCTTGGTGGCTCGCAATAACGCGAAAATCACCCACCTGAGCATCAGCTTTCAATTGCTTGCAAAACAGTCGTGCTGCATCTTCCACGAAAATTGGATTGGCGGCATTCAATTCAGCAAAGGCTTGTTCGTCCTCACGTTTCACCATCACTTGGGTCTCGGTGGGAACGGCTGACCGACACAGGTCAATCAGGTCCTCAAACCAAAGCACCTTGCCTTCATTCAACACCATTGATATGCGCGCCACTGATCTTTGGGAGTGCGGTGTGGCCAGTTGGCCGCGCTCTCGGCGGGCATGTTCACTCAGTTCAAGTGAACAGGGGCAGGTTGAGCTGTAAACGTAATCTAAATGAAGCATTTTTGAACGTATGCCACTATGATCGACCAATTCCAACGCCAGATCATAATATTGATATCCTGAAATGCCTGACCGCAAGCTGTTTACTTTCACAGGAAAGGAAAACTTCATCAAGATACGCCCATCAAAGCTTTCGAGATCTTTTTTGTAATCATCAAGCGCCAGTTCCATGACATCGAAGCTAAATTTCTTTTCCGCGTGTTTATAAAAGCTGCGCATAATCCGGGACATATTTATTCCCTTTTTATCCGCATCAAGGCTCACCGTGCCGGTTACTGATGTTTCAAGAGTTTGTTCACCGCCATCGCGGCATATATATCGGATTGGCAGTCTGAAATTTGAAATACCAACATGTTGTATCTGTTGGTTTTCACCTTTTATCAGCTGGCTTGGGCCGTTCTGCAAATCAGGCATACTGGCTTTGTAGGTTTCATCCACTTTGAAATCTGATGGATATTTTGATGACAAATCCGGATACTTTGAAGGAACAAATCGGGATAAAATTTCCGCGTCTAATGTTTCAATTTTCTCGCTATCAGAGTGTGCAACCCACTGCCGCAAAACTCGCATTGCGTCTTTTAATTGATCACGGCTTGGTTTCTGCTCCACAGTCCGAGTGTGAATATTCATCCTTACCCCCTTTAGCCAGAGCGGTTCTTTTCTAGTCTATGCAATCACCGTATTAAAATCCAGTTCCGTTATAAAGTACGTCAGATGCGACATATCAGATCACTTTTATTGCCAGCGGTATTAGCACATGGAATGACTTAGGCCTTTTCAAGCGCCTGTAAAATATCATCGATCAAGTCGTCTGGATGCTCTAGGCCAGCGCTAAATCGTATCAAGCCATCAGTGATACCAAGCGCATTTTTCTGGTCCTCTGGCAGACGCTGATGCGTTGTTGTTGCCGGATGGGTAACGATTGATTTCGCATCCCCCAGATTATTTGAAATAATCGCAATTTCGAGAGAGTTTAAAAATTCGAAAGCGGCCTTTTCACCCCCCTCGAGGTCCAATGCGAGCACTGTCCCGCCCTGCTCCATCTGAGCAATGGTTAATGCGTGTTGCGGATGCGAAGAATGACCGGGGTAAATGACCCGGCAAAGTTTCTCGTGACCGATTAACCTATCAGCAATGGCTTTCGCGGTCTCCGCTTGCGCCCGAACCCTTAATTCGATCGTTTCCAGCCCTTTGAGCATCACCCAAGCTGTAAACGGGCTCATCGCGCCCCCAGTGTGTTTCATATAGGGTTCGACAGTTTTGCGAATAAATTCTTGTGTTCCTAAAATAACTCCGCCCAACATCCGACCTTGACCGTCAATGTGCTTTGTTGCCGAATATACAACCACATCCGCTCCTTGACGGAGTACTTTTGAAAAAACAGGCGTTGCGAACACATTATCGACAACCACTTTAGCACCCGCAGCATGTGCAAGCTTTGAAACAGCGGCAATATCAATAACCTCAAGGGTCGGATTTGAAACAGTTTCAAAAAAAACAACTTTTGTTGATGGCCGGATAGCGCTGCGCCACTGATCCAAATCCGTACCGTCAACAAAACTTACCTCCACCCCAAATCTGCTTAACACCTCTTCAAGAACATAAAGGCAGGACCCAAAAAGCGCGCGTGAAGCGACAATATGATCCCCTGCGTTCACCATTGCGCACAAAGCACCGCTCACGGCTGCCATGCCAGAGGCCGTTGCAAAAGCATCCTCCGCGCCCTCCAAAGCAGCTATTCTATCTTGGAACATGGCAATGGTCGGGTTGCCATAGCGCGCATAGATAAATTCGTCTTCTCCAGCTTCCAAAAAACGCGCTTCAGCTTGTTCAGCACTGTCATAAACAAACCCCTGGGTGAGGAAAACGCCTTCGCTCACCTCGCCATACTGGCTGCGCCGCACACCCGCATGGACCATTTTGGTCCGATTGTTTAGATTTTGTTCCATTGCATCCCTCGGGCCGATCAGGCTCAAAAAACCCCCAATAACGCGGTCAAGCGAAAGGGGGCATTCCTCCTGACCTTTTAGTGGCATTTTTAACGTGGCCCACAATCCGGTAACAAATCGCCACTGC
>CABZJG010000013.1 GCA_902525995.1 Paracoccaceae bacterium
AGACTAGTTAACGAAAGGCAATCACCTATTTGTATCAACAAGATTACAAACAAAGTTAAACTGTACATTGCATCACATTAGACTGAGTCAAATGTAAAAATTTTGGGAAAGAGGAAAACAAATTTGCTTAAGACTGAGCTCTGTTTAAAACTGGTAAAAATGCTCCTGCATTAGGAAAAACCAGGCAATGATACAACAAACTTTCAAAGGCGTTTTTTATGTTGTGGGATTTGACTCGCGCTTTTTTTTCGGTCTGAAGACAATGAAAAAAGAGCTTATGCCTGTCATTTATAATTCGTCCGACAAAAACATGATAAAACAAGATGTTGGTGCAAGGTTCTGTGCTTGGGTTTTGGGCGTTGACCGAAACAGGTGCGCTATTGAAGGCCACTTTGATGGCAACCCCAAATTGACATCCGAATTTGGAAATACCAGTACACATACTAAGGCTGGTTTATTGCGCAATAATATTTCCAAAAAAGTTAAACACCTTTTCGTACACAAAGCAGAGTAAAGAGATTGGAAATTTTGAAAAATACTGTGACCAAAGTGCTGCCGCCACGGGAAATCAGCTGTTTTAAAGCATATGATCTCCGTGGTATTTTAGACGAAACCATTGATGAAGATATTGCCTACAGGGTGGGCAGGTCATTTGTTGATGTTCTCAACGTTAATTCAGTTGTCGTGGGCTATGATGCGCGCGCCAGCTCGCAAGATCTTGCGGCTGCCGTGATCCGCGGAATTCGCGATGCCGGAGCAGCTGTTATTGACATCAAACTGGCGGGCACAGAAGAAGTATATAGCGCGACCAGCCACTTTGGTGCGGGTGGGGGAATAGAAATTACCGCCTCTCACAACCCGATCAACTACAATGGAATGAAAATTGTTGCAGAAGGGTCTCGCCCGGTCGATCCGGATGCCGAACTTGCAGAAGTACACAAGGTTGCTGAGGCCGGACGCTTTAAGGTTCAAGGCCACCTAGGCGGCTATCGCGACGCTCATATAGAAGCCCGCAGCGCTTATGTGAAAAAAGTCCTGTCCTTTATAGATGTGGATAGCCTTAGGCCACTAAAACTAGTTGTGAATTGCGGAAATGGGGCCGCGGCTGCGGCCTATACTGCAATTAAACAGGAACTTGAAAACCTAGCAGCACCCCTTGAATTTGTAGATCAGTTTTTAGAGCCCGATGCGAGCTTTCCTAATGGTATTCCAAACCCGCTTTTGGTTGAAAACCAACCTGTAACCCGCGAAAAAGTACTGGCATCGCAAGCAGATATCGGTGTTACTTTTGATGGTGATTTTGACCGGTGCTTTTTCTTTGATGAAACTGGTCAGTTTATACCGGGTGAATATATCGTTGGTCTATTGGCGGATATATTTTTAGACAAGGAACCGGCAGCCGCAATTGTTCATGATCCGCGCGTGGTTTTAAACACCCGCGATGTGATTGCTGCAAAGGGCGGACAAGCCGTGCAGTCGAAAACCGGGCATGCTTTTGTAAAGCAGGTGATGCGTAAACATGAAGCAGTTTATGGTGGCGAAATGTCCGCTCATCATTACTTTCGTGACTTTAGTTATTGCGATAGCGGTATGATCCCCTGGCTTTTAATTTGCGAACTGATGGGACGCACAGGCAAACCGCTGTCGACTTTGTTGGCAGAGCGAATGCAAAAATTCCCGTCATCCGGCGAGCACAACTTCAAAATTTCAGAGCCGGCTAAAGCCATTTCAGCAGTTGTCGACGCTTATAAAAAAGATGCGTTGATTGAGGACCGCTCAGACGGGGTGAGCCTTGAATTTAACAGCTGGCGTTTCAATCTACGGTCCTCGAATACAGAGCCCGTTGTAAGGTTCAACATAGAAAGCCGCAATGATACGCAACTGGTGAACGAAAAATTCCAAGAGATCAGTGCAATCCTAAATCAGTTTGCAAGTTAACCAACCTTAGGATTTTGGGAAATGGTCAGGCCCTGCATCAGTTTGTTCAAACGGATGCAAGGTCATCCATAACCTTGGATAAATGATGATCGGCATCCCCGAGCTGATGGTCCAGCATAATCAGTCGCTTTGCAAAATGCGATACCGGGTATTCCCAGGTCATCGCAATTCCGCCATGCAATTGAATGGCCTCTTCAGCGACCAAGCGGCTTGCCCGACCGATCAGATTTTTTGCCATAGAGGCATAGCGGCTTGCCTGTTTTCCATCAAGCTCTGCGGCTGCTTTGATCGTGATTGATCGGGCTTGCTCTATCTCGGTAAGCATATCAACTGCGCGATGCTGCAAAGCCTGAAAGCTGCCAATAGGACGACCAAATTGTTTGCGCTGACGCAGATAATCAGCGGTCATTTCATAACTGACAGTCATTAAACCCACAGCCTCGGCACAGAGTGCAACAATGCCAGCGTTCATCGCATCGCTTAAAGCATGTGCAGCATTTTCAACTATAAGCTCTGCTTGAGTATCATCAAGCAACACTTCGGCAGCGCCGCCTCCGTCGATCAGGCCGTAGCTTATAACCTCTGCATCATTTGCATCCACCTGATAGAGGTTCACAGTACTACCAGCTTTTGCAGCAACCAAAAATGTCTGAGCGGTCTGACCGCCGTAGATGGTTGATTTTCGGCCATTTAATCTGTGGTCTGAGGTCGCTGTGCAACTGATATCAGTCAATTCATAGGGCGCATCAGGTTCAGATATTGCAACCGCATAGCTATGTCCGCCCTCTAAAAGAGCCTGTTGATCCAGTCCGGCAGAACCGAGAAGTCTGCTGGCCATAACAAGAGGGAGAACAGGTTCGCAATTGAGCGCCTTTCCCAAAGCTTCAAAGATCACAGCAATATCAAAACCGGTGCCGCCAAATCCTCCGACACTTTCCTTGGCAAGAGCCGAAAATAGTCCCAATTCTGCAAGTTCAGACCACTTACTGGGATCATGGAACGGAGCATCATAGGCGACTTTAATGCGGTGCTCGACCGGATATTGATCTTTCAAATAGCGGCTGAGCGTATCCAAAACCATGCGTCGGTCTTCGGTTAGGTTAAAGTCCATGAATTATAGCTCCAACATGGTTTTGGTTAGGATATTGCGCTGAATTTCGTTTGATCCACCAAAGATAGATGTCTTTCGATTGTTAAAGTACCTTGCCGCATTAAAGGCGGTGTCCGCCGGCCCAAAAAGAATATTGCCATCGGTGACATGACCGGGAAAAGGCGCGGCCAAAGGACCTAATGCGCGACGGGCAAGATCACGTAGCTCTTGGTTAATCACGGTCCCCTTGATTTTAAGCATTGATGTTTCCGGCCCCGGGGCTCCTTGCTTCTGGGCCTGAAATAACATGCGCAAATTGGTGATTTTCATTGCTTCTAGGTCAATCTCTACCTTTGCTAAACGGGCTGCAAACAATGGATCATCAATGAGCCGCTTCGCCCCTCGGCGAATGGTGTGGGCAAGCACTTTAACCTCTTCTAACGCCTGCATCGAAAAGCCAACACCTGCGATCCCGGTGCGCTCATGGCTGAGAAGAAACTTGGCAATCGTCCAGCCTTTGTTTTCCTCGCCGACCAAATTGCTGACCGGAACGCGCACGTCGGTAAAGAAGACTTCATTTACCTCGTGACCCCCTTCAATCAAACGGATCGGGCGCATCTCGATGCCGGGAGTGTCAAGGTCGACCAAAACAAAGCTGATGCCCTCTTGGGGTTTGCCCTCGCTGCTTGTGCGCACAAGGCAGAAAATCTTATTTGCGTGCTGGCCCAATGTGGTCCATGTTTTCTGACCATTGATGATGTACGCGTCGCCCTCGCGTATCGCGCGGGTTTTAAGAGAGGCAAGGTCCGATCCTGCGCCCGGCTCTGAATACCCTTGGCACCACCAATCTTCACCAGATAAAATACGCGGTAAAATACTTTCCTGCTGCTCTGCGGTCCCAAATTTCTGAAGCACAGGCCCGAGCATGTTTAACCCGAAAGGCACGATGCGCGGAGCATAGGCGCGGCAACACTCTTCTTCAAAAATGTGCTTTTGTACCGGAGTCCACCCCGGTCCTCCAAAAGCTTTGGGCCAGGTTGTTGCAAGCCAGCCCTTGGCATTTAGGATGCTGTGCCAAAGATCCATCATATCTTTGGTCAAACCATCGCCAAGTCGGACTTTTGCGGCGATATCGTCTGGCAGGTTTTCTGCCAGAAATGTTTGAACTTCGGATTGAAAGGCCCGTTCTTGGTCGGAAAAATTAAGATCCATTTTTATCTCTATCGGTTTAAGTCAGCGAATTTTTTACCCTGTGAAGCCATGTCCCGAAGCAGGTTTGGCACTTTCCAGTAATGATCATCATCCTTGGCGTAGGTTTCGATCCGCTCGATCAACTTTTCTGCGCCAACTTCATCGGCATAATGCAGTGGTCCCCCACGGTGGCGTGGAAACCCGTAGCCATACAGAAATACCATATCGACATCGACAGGGCGCGCGGCAATCTTATCTTCTAGCACCCGCACAGCTTCACTGATCATCGCGGTCATATAGCGATCCACAATCTCATTTTCTGTAAAGGACTTTGGCGTGATCCCAAGCTTTGTGCGTGTTGCGTCGATTATGGTACTAACCTCGGGGTTGGGGCGGATGTCCGAGCCATCGTAAACATAATACCCCTGACCGGTTTTGCGGCCAAACCAACCATTTTCACAAATTCTGTCGGCGACATCACCAGCATAGCGATCTTGTTTTGAGCGGGTCGCAGCTTTGCGTTTTCGTGTCATCCAGCCGATATCCAGGCCGGCCAGGTCGCCCACTTTATGCGGCCCCATAGCAAAGCCGAAACGCTCTAGAGCTTGATCAACCTGCTCTGGGCTGGCCCCTTCCAACACCAGATAAGAGGCGGTTTTTGAGTAGTATGACAAAATACGATTGCCGATAAAGCCGTCACAAACCCCTGCCTTCACCCCAATTTTGCGCAGTTTCTTAGCGAGTGCAAAGCCAGTGGCAACAACATCAGCTGCTGTCTTATCTGCAACAACAATCTCCAGCAGTTTCATCACATGCGCAGGGGAAAAGAAGTGCAGACCGATGACGTCCTCGGGCCGCTTGGTCACGGCCGCTATTTCATTGATATCGAGATAGGATGTGTTGCTCGCCAGCACTGCACCCTTTTTGCAAACAGCATCCAGTTTGGTGAAAAGTTCCTTTTTGACAGCCATATCTTCAAAAGCGGCTTCAATCACCAAATCTACATCGGAAAAATTACTGATCTCTAGACTGCCATCAAGATTGGACAGCACCAGGTCAAATTTATCTTGCGATAGTTTTCCGCGCTTGACTGCACCCTTTAAGTTTTTGGTGATGGTTGCCAAGCCGCGTTCCAGATTTTCTTGGGCTGTTTCTAACAGTCTGACAGACAAGCCGGACAGTAAACAGGCTGTTGCAATGCCGGACCCCATGGTGCCGCTACCAATAATTCCGATTTTGGCGATATCGCGCGTATCGCCTTTGGCTTCGGGGATATTACTAACGGCACGTTCGCCGAAAAAGGCATGTATTAGGCCCGCCCTTTGCGGCGTGTCCATACATTCCATAAAGGCTTGCCGCTCGACCTTTAGGCCTTCGAGTAAGGGCAAACTGGAGGCACGGACGGTCTCAACGCATTTATGTGGCGAAAACAAATGGGCTTTGGTGGCCAGTAATTTAGCCTCGATCTCGTCCAAATGCGCGTGGTTTGGCTTGACCGTAATTTGATCTGTTCTGCGTGTCTTTAACCGGCCTGCAAGCACATCTTTTGCCGCATCTATAGCAACATCGCGTGCCGCATCTATAGCAACATCGCGTGCCTCGCCTTCACAAAGTTGGTCTATCAGGCCTAATTCCAAAGCCTCTGCAGCGGGGACATGACGTCCCGACAGGATCATTTCGAGCGCTGCAGGTATTCCGGCCAACCGCGGTGTGCGTTGAGTACCGCCTGCGCCCGGCAATAAGCCAAGGTGAATTTCAGGTAGCCCAAGCCGAAGGCCTTTGATGCCAACGCGGGCATGGGTGCCCAGTGCAATTTCCAGCCCTCCGCCCAAGGCCGTTCCGTGCAGAATAGAAATCACCGGGGTAGTGCTTTGTTCGATTGTATTGACAAGTTCTGGCAGAAACGGCGCTTGCGGCGGTTTGCCAAACTCCTTGATATCTGCGCCAGCAACGAATGTGCGTCCAGACCCATAAATCGCTATTGCTTTAATGTTACTTTGTGCGGTGCAAAACGCCATCGCGTCCTGCAAACCCTGACGCAAAAGCTGCGATGCGGCGTTGACTGGTGGGTTGTTTAGGCAAATCAGCGCATAGTCATCGGCTACTTCAATAGAAACGACTTGATTTATATCTTTATGGTCCACCATCACAGCTCTTTCACATTAATTTTCCAAGGCTCAAACTAGGGTAGAGCCCTGCACGCGTCAATAAATCGCACAGGTGTTTTGCCCCGAGAAACGTAACGGAAATTCGAAAAAATAACCGATTTCTGGCAGGTTTAGTCGTCTATAGGGGTGACATCAAAACCGATCTGGGTTTTTTCAACCTCATCGCTTATGCGCCAAGATAACCCGGTCATCAGATCATCAAATACATGTGTGCAAAGCGCATTGAGATCAAGATCGGACTGGGTTGCAGCTTCGAACTCAAACGTTTTACCCAGAACGTTAACGGTAAGCCGATCGCCATCCCGGTCACCGTCGATTGAAAAAGTTGCAAATTGCCTTGGGTGGCGGTCCGGTTGCGCCGTCAGCAGTAGCCCAAGACCAAATTGAAACTTTCCTTCTGGAAAATGAGATAGCGCCTTTGAAAGAGTTTCCTGTGCAAGATAGCCCTTTTCCCGGTCCAAGCGCAGATACTGAAGATAGCTTTCGACGCCCTTTATATCTGGGTTTTGCGGAGGAACGTCTAAAAAGTCGATCAGCGCATTTACAATTTGCTCGGCAAAATTCAAGTTTTGCTCAACAAAAGAATTATTTTCCTGCAGTTGTGTTGTGTAAGCGGAATTTAATTGATCATAGAGTGACATTTTGCATCCTGTGCAGCCTTGGTGACTGCAATCCTACCTTGATTGGGCATCGGTGCAAATAGTGCCTCGATATCCCCCAATAGGAGGCTGTATCGCACGGACCACATTAATAGTCAGTCCAGCCATCCTTTTAAATTGTCTTCGATCAAACCGCTCAGTACTGCGATGTGGGCATCCTCATCGTTCAGGCAGGGAATATACATGAAGTTTTCTCCACCGGCGTGCTCAAAGCTTTCTTTGATTTCTTCATTGATCTCTTCGAGGGTTTCAATGCAATCGGCCGAAAAAGCGGGCGCAATAACGGCAATATTCTTCTTGCCCTCCTCGGCTGCCAGCCGTGCGACTTCTTTAACAGTGTAAGGCTTTAGCCATTCTTCTGGGCCAAATTTTGACTGGAAAGTGGTCATGATTTCACTGTCAGCCCATCCCAGTTTTTCCTTTAGAAGCCGCGTGGTTTTCTGGCATTGGCAATGATAGGGGTCACCTTGCATCAAGTATCGCTTGGGCACACCATGGTAGGAGCAAACAAGTATATCAGGCTTGATTTTAGCAGCTCCATAGGCCCGCTCAACTGAGCCGGCAAGGGCGTCGATGTATCGTGTGTCATCGAAATAAGGCGATACGATGCGCGCCGCTGGCTGCCAGGTTTGCTGCATCAAGGATCGAAAAAACTCATCATTTGCCGTCGCGCTGGTTGCGCCCGCGTAGTGAGGGTATAGTGGGAAAAAGAGGATTTTCTGGCATCCTGCCTTGGTCATCTCGTCGACTTTTGATTTGGTCGAGGGATTACCGTAGCGCATACAAAAATCCACCATAACATCTTCGCCGTACCGCGCGTGCATGGCATCGGTTATTTTCGCCGTCTGGTCCTTGGTGATTGTCATTAACGGGCTTTCATCTGCCGCAGTATTCCAAATTGATTTGTAGGCTGCGCCTGAGCGAAAAGGCCGCGAGGTCAGGATTACCAGCTGTAACAGAGGCTGCCAGAGCCAAGGTGAGTAATCAATCACGCGGCGATCGGATAAAAATTCACTGAGATAGCGGCGCATCGACCAATAATCATAGTGGTCAGGTGTGCCCAGATTGGCCAAAAGAATACCCACCTTCTGGTTGGGTACCTTTGGATGATCTGCCGGGCTGTTATTGGGTCTTTTAGCTGGGGCAAGAGCGTCGGGCATGCGTGAGGTCCGATTTGATGTAAACGACGAGTTGGATGTAAGCTATTCTGACACAGGGTCAATCTTTGAGTGGAACTTCCGGCACATTTAACGCCTCTGCCAGCCGCATTTTGGCAGAACCGGGCCGCAAAGGTTTGGGATGGCTGTCATCTGGCGCCCATCCAGTCACACATATCTGTTCGTATGTGGCAGGCAATCGGCCATCGGGCAACCCGAAACGGGTGCGGTAAATTTCTTCTGCCTTTTGCAGCATGTGGCGGGGGGTGAATTGGCGTGAGCGCGCAGATTGTGCGTTTGTTTCGCCCATCGAGCGAAGATCATGCATGAGATCATTCAAGCTAGGATAAGTTGAATGTACACTGTGGCTGTCTGCAACCGGAAGATTGAAACCTGCCCTTGAAAGCAACGCGCCAAGATCGCGGATATCAGCCATAGGCAATACTCTTGGCGATACCCCACCGCGCACGATGGTTTCTGCCTCTGCCAAAGCCGTGCGCAGTTCATGCAATGTCTTGCCGCCCAACAAACTGGCCAAAAACAAACCATCAGGGCGCAGCGCGCGGTGACATTGGATCATTTGACCCAGCGGATCATTGGCCCAATGTAAAGACATTGCGTGAATTATCAAATCGTTGCTGTTCGACGGCAGGTTCAAGACCTCATCATCAGGTACAACCTGTGCTGTTGGGAAAGCTTCCGCCCAAGGCGCGGGGTGGCCGGTCACAATTGTGATATCCGGTAAGGGTTTGGTAATCATTTCAAGGCGATCTTGAAGGTCCGCGATCGCTTCTTGATGCAAAAAATACCCGCGGTCCGCTTTGGTGCGGGCGCGGCGTTTTGAAAGTGTACTGCGGTCGATAAGTAAGGGTGCTGTTGCCATGAAAAACACATAGATGAAACCAGTCAATTTTCAAACCGCTTTACGTATGATTTATCCGCCGCGGTGTTTGAACTGCGGAAAGGTCGTAGACAGCGACTTTGGTCTATGTGGTCCTTGTTGGGGCCAGATGCCTTTTTTAACCGGCGTCATCTGTAATTTTTGTGGATCAGCCTTGCCGGGGAACCTACGGCAACTCTTGCAAAGTGTGATGATTGTATTTTGACCCCAAGGCCCTGACAAAATGGACGCGCCGCATTGATCTATCAAGGCACGGCGCGAAAGCTCGTGCTCGGTCTGAAACATTCTGATCGCACCGATATCGCTGGTCCGGCGGGCCGCTGGCTAGCGCAGGCTTGCGATGATATTTTGACGCCTCAAACTGTTGTAACGCCGGTTCCCTTGCATTGGGTTCGAAAGCTGCGCCGGAAATATAACCAAGCCTGTCTTTTGGCCCATGCCCTCGCAAAACACACAAACCTGACCTATATCCCCAATGCATTGAAACGTCCTGCACATACGAGAGCTCTTGAAAAAGCCGATTTTGAGGAAAGATATAGACGTCTAAGCACCGCTATTGAAGTGAACCAAAGGCAAAAGAGAGCATTAATGGGTAAAAACGTTTTGATCATAGATGATGTGATGACATCCGGCGCGACCTTGCACGCAGCAACGCAAGCCTGTTTAAGCGCAGGTGCATTAAATGTGAATGTTGCAGTACTGGCGCGCGCGGAAAAAAACCGTTAAATCGGTGATTGAGGCGGATGATAAGATGAAAAAAGTTGAAATTTATACCACACAAACCTGCGGCTATTGCTTTGCTGCCAAACGGCTTTTGAAAAAAAAGGGCGTGTCCTTTAAGGAAATGGATGTTGCAGGAGATCCGGCAAAAAGAGCAGAGATGACCAAACGCTCAGAAGGTGGTCGCACCGTCCCGCAAATTTTTGTCGGCGACATACATGTTGGTGGGTGTGATGAACTTTACAGTCTTGAGCATGCCGGCAAGCTAGAGCCTCTCTTGAACGGATCATGAAGGCTGCGCTGCTTCAACTTAGCAGTTCGGATGACCCGAAGAAAATCTAGAGGCGACGCTTGCTTTGGTTGATGCCGTCCTTGCGCAGGGTGCGGAGCTCATTTTAACACCCGAAGTCACCAATTGTGTATCTGCAAGCCGCCGGCATCAAGCAGATGTATTACAATTTGAGCAGGACGATATCACCTTGGCGGCGCTGCGCTCTGTTGCCCGTGCCGAAAAAGTGTGGATCGTGATTGGATCATTGGCATTGAAAACCAAAGACCCAGACGGGCGCTTTGCCAATCGCAGCTTTGTCATCGACCCAGATGGCAATATAAAAGCCCGCTACGATAAAATACATATGTTCGATGTTACGATATCTGGCGCTGAGAGCTATCGGGAATCCGCTGGCTACCGCCCTGGAAATCAGGCGGTTATTTGCCAAACAGATGTTGGGAAAATAGGCCTAACCATCTGTTATGATGTTCGGTTTCCGCATTTATATCGCGATCTTGCCTATTGTGGGGCGCAAATTATATCCGTTCCATCAGCCTTTTCTGTAACCACAGGGCAGGCGCATTGGGAAACTTTGCTAAGAGCCCGGGCGATCGAAACAGGATGCTTTGTTCTGGCACCCGCTCAGCACGGTGAGCATTGCTGTCAAAAAGGCCGCCCAAGAACCACCTACGGGCACACAATGGCAGTGGCCCCATGGGGGGATGTTCTAGTACTTTTGGCAGAAGGAACGGGATTTTGTATGGTTGACATAAACCTTGACGACGTTGACAGGGCACGTGCGCGTGTGCCATCGCTTTTCAATCAACAAAGGTACCTTGGACCTGAACATGAGCGATGATCAAAGCCCGCTAGCCATATCACTTTTCAGTGAGATTTTGACGATTGATCAATTGCTGCGAAATCGTTTGGCTAGAGTTCTACCCAAGGGCATGGAACTATCACATTTTTCGGTTCTGAACCAATTAGCCGGCGTTGGTAGTGAGCGAACACCTGCCCAACTTGCCAAGAGTTTTCATGTTACCCGCGGTGCTATGACCAATACGCTGAACAAGCTCGAGGTTGCTGGATATATTCATGTGCGGCCCGACTGGGATGATGCACGGCGAAAGCTTGTGGCTTTAAGCCCTGCCGGAAAGCGGGCGCGGGAAACAGCACTGGCTGCCGTGGCCCCTGTTGTCTCGTCCTTTGTTGGCGAAATGGGCGCGGAAAAACTGCGCGGCGTTTTACCAGTATTGCGCGAATTGCGGCTTCGTCTTGAAGCTGACGTGTGATGCCAGAGATTTAAATACCTGTTTTGGGCGTGCTGAAGAACCTTTTGAAGCGATTTGGAGTGTCTGAATATATTGCTGCCAGCGATCGTAAGGATAAGTTCAAACTAGACGCGTTTAAGTTGGGGTCATTCCCAAAACATAAATTCACTTCGATTGGGTGCATCTGCCTAAAAAATCACAATTTTTAGCCCTAATTTCATATAGGTGTAAAATTAACGTATAAAATTTTGCAAATCTGGATTGAAACAGATATTCACTTTCTGCATATACATTTGATAAACACGGCTTGCATAAAATCGAGTAGGTCGGTCGAATGTGCTTTGAGATTTTATAGGGTTCGTGGAGACAGGGCATTGAGAGCATTTGCCAGCACAGTTTTTCTAATGGCTTTGTGGCTTTTGATGTCGGGCGTTTATAAGCCGCTTGTCATTGGATTTGGGGTTGGCTCGGTCCTTTTGATCATGGTTATACTTTGGCGCATGGACAGGGTTGATGGCGACCATGTTCAAATCAGGCTGAATCCCCTACGATTTTTGGGCTATATCATCTGGCTATTTGGGCAAATTGCAAAGTCCAATTGGGCGGTGACCCGCGTGATCCTGACACCTGTTATGCCAATCCGCCAAAAAATGTTGGTTGTTCCGCAAAGCCAAAAAACCGATCTTGCTCAGGTTATTTTTGCCAACTCGATTACTTTGGCGCCTGGAACAATTTCAGTTGAAACAGAAGAAAATGGGCTCTTGGTTCATGCCTTGAGTTACGGTCCTGAAGACGATGCCTCATTGGTGGATATGGATCGCAGGGTAACCGCTGTTGAAACAGAGGGGCAAAGATAATGTTCGCTCTTGCAGCTCTTGCGGTTTTCGCGGCAATGTTTTTGGTTTTGGCCAGATTGATCAAGGGGCCCACCCTTTATGATCGGGTGCTGGCTGTGAACGCATTTGGAACCAAAACGGTCCTTTTTATCGGCGTGGTGGGGTTTTTGGCCGGACGGCCTGATTTTCTTGATATTGCCTTGCTCTACGCCTTGATTAATTTTGTCGGAACCATCGCAGTTTTAAAGTTCTTCCGCTACCGCTCTATTGGTGATGTGATGTGGACGCCCCCAAAAGAGGAAAACAACAAATGAGTGGTTGGCAACTTTTTGTTGAAATCTTAAGCTGGGCGTTGATTTCGGCTGGGTCCTTTTTTGTTATAGTCGGCGCCATCGGTGTCTATCGTTTTCCCGACTTTTGGACACGTCTTCATGCGGCCTCTGTTGCCGAGTCGGCCGGGGTGATTTTATTGCTGACCGGAATGATGGTACAGGCCGGCTGGGGGTTGATTGCGGTCAAACTGTTGATCATTGGCGTGTTCTTATTTATCATCGGCCCGACCTCAACCCATGCGGTGGCAAATGCGGCTTTGGTGTCTGGTTTGCGCCCGAAAAATTTCGATGATGACTCGACCGATGACCCAGATCCCTCATAACCAAATCGAGACAGGCCCAAGACAAATAACGGCAGGTGCAAAATAGAAACTTTTATCAACATAACGCTTTTTGCCATACTAACGGTTATCGCGCTCGCCGTTGTACGCACCAGAAGCTTGTTTGCTGTTGTCACGCTATCGGGCGTCTTTAGCTTGGTCTCGGCGTTGTTGTTTGTCACCATGGATGCGGTTGATGTGGCCTTTACCGAAGCGGCGGTTGGGGCGGGAATTTCTACTGTTCTAATGCTTGGTACACTGGCTCTAACCGCGCGATCAGAGCGCAGTTCGAGCCGATCGTCGTTTGTCCCGTTGCTGGCGGTTTTAGTAACTGGAGCTGCGCTGGTGTATGGCACGCTCGACATGCCGAGTTTCGGCCAAAGCGATGCGCCAGCCCAAACCCATGTTGGTCCGGACTATCTAGAGCGTATTCCACATGAGGTTGGTGTGCCCAATGCAGTTACAGCAATTTTGGCGTCGTATCGTGGCTATGATACGCTTGGCGAAACAGCTGTTGTGTTCGCCGCCGGTATTGGCGTGTTGATGCTGATCAGTGGGCTTCGCACCCGTCGAAGAAAAGAGGAAGATGATCCCGATACAGGGGGGTCTGCGTAATGCGCCATCATCTCATTTTGCGCGTGATCACCAAGCTGTTGGTTGGCACAATTTTCCTATTTGCTCTCTATGTCCAATTTCATGGGGATTATTCCCCCGGCGGTGGATTTCAGGCGGGCGTGATTATGGCTGCGGGGTTCATTATTTATGGGCTCGTATTTACGCTCGACAAAGCCCAGCAAGTGTTTCCGCCTTGGCTGGTGCATAAGTTGATTGCCTTGGGTGTGCTACTTTATGCGGGGACAGGTATCTATAGTCTTTTTGCAGGCTATGCTTACCTTGATTATGCCGCACTGGACCCGCATCACCCCGAACATGGTCAGCATTATGGAATTTTGATCGTCGAGTTGGGCGTGGGGATCACCGTGACCGCAGTTATGGTTGCGGTCTATTATGCCTTTGCGTCCCGCGCACCAATCCTAAGCGATGAGGACTGGTGACCATGGATAGTGGAACTTTGGACTTTATCGTCGGGCATCTGAATTATTGGCTGTTCATCCTCTTGATGATGACCGGGCTTTACATTGTCGTAGCCAAAGGCAACTTGGTGAAAAAAATCGTTGGCCTGAATATTTTTCAAACCTCGGTTTTCATGCTTTATATTTCCATCGGAAAAGTCACAGGCGGCACTGCGCCGATCTTTCCTTTGGATATGAAAGTGGATCCAGATGTTGTCTATTCAAACCCATTGCCGCATGTTTTGATCCTTACAGCGATTGTTGTTGGTATTGCGACGACCTCACTGGGATTGGCGTTGATCATTCGGATCCGAGAAGAATACCATACAATCGAAGAAGACCAGATTGCCGAGGTTGAAAATGCTGTGCTGAAAAGCGAGCAATGGGCATCAGAGCAGGCTGCAGGAGAGCATAGCTGATGGCCACCCAAGAAGTTCACCACGTTGCGCTTACATTGACGGACCATCTGCCGATTCTAGAGGTTCTGGTGCCATTTGTTGCTGCACCATTGGTCGTGGTTCTGGGCAGCCGCCGTCTGGCTTGGCCAATAGCTTTTGCCGCAAGTGCGATATCATTTGTGATTGCATGTTTGCTACTGCTTCAGGTCCTTGATGGCAGTTATATTTCCTATCATATCGGGGGCTGGGCGCCGCCCTTGGGCATTGAGTACCGTGTAGATGCTGCCAATGCGTTTGTGCTGTTTTTAGTGTCCGGCATTAGCACATTGATCCTGCCTTATGCCCGCGCCAGCTTTGAAGCAGAGATACCGCGCCGCAGCACAACCCTGCTTTATGCGCTATATTTGCTGTGTCTAACAGGGCTTTTGGGTGTTGTGATCACGGGGGATGCCTTTAACGTCTTTGTATTTTTGGAAATCTCCTCTTTGTCCACCTATGTGCTCATCGCCCAAGGCTTGCATCGCGACAAACGGGCTTTGACCGCTGCGTATAATTATTTGATTATGGGAACGATTGGCGCGACATTTTTTGTCATAGGCATCGGCTTTCTTTACATGGCGACCGGCACGTTGAACATGGCGGATCTGGCAGACCGTATTGCCGTGCAGTCAGATAGTCGCACGATCCGGGCGGCCTTTGCGTTTATTGTCGTGGGTGTTGGGCTTAAAGTTGCCATTTATCCGCTTCATCTATGGCTGCCCAATGCCTATACATTTGCTCCTTCAGCCATCACCGCTTTTTTGGCCGGAACCGCAACCAAAGTGGCGATCTATGTGCTGCTGCGGTTTATGTTTAGCGTGTTTCAGCCAGAATTTATTGCCCAAGTTCCAACCCTTGAGGTGATTATTTTGCCCTTCGCTCTATTGGCGATGTTCGGGGCATCCTTGACGGCAATTTTTCAACGCGACCTGAAACGAATGCTGGCTTATTCCAGTATCGCGCAAATTGGATACATGCTGCTGGGCATTGCGTTTTTCTCGCAAGCTGGCCTCATGGCGACGATGATCCAATTGTTCAATCACGGAATTACAAAAGCGGCCTTGTTTATGGGCGTTGGCGCCTTTGTGCTGCGTGCCGGTGGATCTTTTTATCATCATTTATACGGTCTGGGTAAAAGTATGCCGTGGACGAGCGCGGCAATGGTTATCGCGGGCATATCCTTAATCGGGGTTCCCGGAACCGCTGGCTTTATTAGCAAATGGCTTTTGGTGCAGGCAGCACTCGACGCAGGATGGTGGCCGATTGCAATTTTGATTGTAGCCTCTTCCTTGCTTGCGGTGATCTATGTTTGGCGGATGATCGAAGCGTTGTATCTGACCGAAACATCGGCTGAACTGCCAGCTCGCCAAGCCCCTTTAAGCATGGTTGTTCCACTTTGGATTATGGCGCTTGCGTGTATTTATTTCGGCTTTGACAGCGATTTGACCCTAAGCGCATCTAGAACTGCGGCCGAAGGACTTTTGGCCGGGTCAATGGGTATGGAGTAAGGCAGACAATGGGAATGGACACCTCAACAGCTATCCTTTTGTCAATGATCCTGCCGGCTGTGGCAGTTGTGCTAAATTTGGTGTTGCGCAGCCGTGATAATCTTCGCGATGGGCTGACCTTTGTGATCGCGGCAGCAACCTTTGCTGTGGTTCTGACAATACTTTACAACGTAGGCGGCCAGACCACCGAACCCTTGGTTCTGTTTGAAGTACTGCCGGGGCTTGATTTGGCTTTCAACGTTGAGCCACTTGGGTTGATGTTTGCCCTGCTGGCATCAAGTTTGTGGATCGTTACGCACATCTACGCGATAGGCTATATGCGCACCAATAAAGAAATGAACCACGCCCGGTTTTTTGCTTGTTTTTCCTTTGCGATCTTCTCGGTGATGGGTATTGCATTTGCCGCCAATATGTTCACCTTGTTTTTGTTTTACGAAGCGCTGACGCTCTCGACCTATCCTTTGGTTGCCCATAAAGGCACGCCAGAGGCTATCAAAGGCGCTCGTACCTACTTAGGCATTTTGATTTCCACCTCGATTGGATTGCAGCTTGTCGCCATCATCTGGACCTTTGGGCTGACCGGAACGCTGGATTTCACCCAAGGCGGCATTTTGCAAGACCATATTGCGGGGCCGATGGCCGCGATCTTGCTGGCGCTTTATGCCTTTGGAATTGGCAAAGCTGCTTTGATGCCCTTTCACCGCTGGCTGCCTGCGGCCATGGTGGCCCCAACCCCGGTTAGTGCCCTTCTACATGCTGTAGCAGTGGTTAAAGCCGGTGTTTTCACCATGCTGAAAATAGGAATTTATATTTTTGGCATCGACTTTCTCGCCACAACTGGCGCATCGGTTTGGCTGATGTGGTTGGCAGCGTTTTCGATTGTTGCAGCCTCGGTCATTGCGATGACCAAAGACAATCTTAAAGCGCGGCTTGCCTATTCAACAATCAGCCAGCTGAGCTATGTCACGCTCGGGATGGCGCTGGCAACCAGCATGGGCATTGTCGGCGGCGGGCTACATGTGGTGATGCATGCAATGGGTAAAATTACCCTTTTCATGTGCGCCGGTTCAATTTACGTGGCCACCCATAAAACCGAGATCAGCGATATGAGCGGGTTAGGGCGTGCAATGCCGATTACATTCGGCGCATTTCTGATCGGCGCTCTGTCAATTATCGGATTGCCACCGCTTGGGGGATCTTGGAGTAAATGGCTGTTGATGATGGGTGCAGTGGATACGGGCCAGATGGTCATCATTGCCGTGCTCTTGGTCAGCTCTTTGCTGAATGTAGCCTATTTAATGCCGATCGTCGGAAAAGGCTTTTTCATTCGCGATAATGCAGCTGCTGCTCCGGTTAAAAATCTTGAAACATCGCCACTCGTATGGGGGCCGCCAGCTTTCACTGCGCTTGGATGTCTGGTGCTGTTTTTCTTTGCTGGCTATATTGAAGCGTTTTTAATGCCACTTGGCGTGACCAACTGAGGAGAGTTTGATGGACCGAAAGCCCGCTGACAATCCCGACAGCTACCCACCACTGGGTCGGGTGCTTATGTGGTTTACAGACCCTGCAAATGCGAACAAAATTTTCGGAGCATTGGTTGTGATATGTCTGATGACGTTTTTGGCTGATTTTACCTATAAGAAATATGGTCATTTTGCAGTCGAATATATCCCCGGATTTTATGCTGCCTATGGGTTTGTAATGTTCACCGCGCTTATCCTTGCAGCCAAGACCTTGCGGATTTTCATCAAACGGCCCGAAGA
>CABZJG010000014.1 GCA_902525995.1 Paracoccaceae bacterium
ATGTACGTACGCCTTTTGCCACAAATTCCATCAAACCGCCCACAACGCGTTCGTTTGGGTCAATTCCTGCACAAGACAAGACTTCGCGACCGTCACGCGAACGGGCCCAACGGGCAATTTGCTCAGGCCCATTGCCATATTTCTTATCGTCAGCGATTGCATCATCTAAAGCGGCAAGAACCACTGCGGCAAAGAGCTTTCGTGCTCTGTTGCCTTGCTCACTGTTAAACGCGCTCGCGTCAACGAAATCTCTCATCCCGTCGTCCTCTATTCTTGCTCTTGTGTTTTGGCGTAGACTTGCTTATTACCTAAAAACACTGATTCGGATAGACTTATTTTGAATACCTAATATGCACTATTCGCATAGCTTTATTGCACCATTAGCTCATATGGTTAGCTTGTCAAGTCTGTCCCCTATGGATATAGGGGCATTGATCTAAAATTCAATCAAATAGATGCAGGTTTTGAGATGGCCAAAATAAATGGGAATGAAATTCGCCCCGGTAATGTTCTGGAACATGACGGTGGACTTTGGGCTGCTGTAAAAGTGGATCATGTGAAGCCTGGTAAAGGTGGGGCGTTCGCTCAGGTTGAAATGCGTAATTTGCGTAATGGCTCAAAACTAAATGAACGGTTTCGAAGCGCCGACAAAGTTGAACGGGTGCGTTTGGAGCAAAAAGATCAGCAATTCCTTTATGAAAGCGATGGGATGCTCGTATTCATGGATACCGAGACCTATGAACAAATTGAGCTGTCCTCTGAGTTACTCGGTGAGCGCAGGCCATTTTTGCAAGATGGAATGACTATTGTGGTTGAATTTTATGAAGATGAGGCTCTGAATGCCACGCTGCCACAAAAAGTAACCTGTACTGTTGTTGAAACAGAACCGGTGGTCAAAGGCCAAACGGCGGCGAATAGTTTCAAGCCGGCAATTCTAGACAATGGCGTTAAAGTTATGGTGCCACCCTTTATCGCTCAAGATGAGCAGGTGGTTATAAATACAGAAGCGATGGAGTATTCCGAGCGCGCATAGTTGCTGAGCAATTGTAAGGCTGCTTTTCAGCGCTAATATGGAAACCTGCCAATATGCCTTAAAATGGCCCTAACTGGCCATGTCATGTTCCACCCTTACGTGCACGCCATTTGCTGTCATATTGTCACCTATTCTGTCGAAGCGGAGATAGGCAAGCGCGTGCCCAGACGATTGTGAGCAAATAAATCCTGCGTCTTTTCCTTGTGATAGAATGGGGGTGTGCAGTGGGACTGGCGCCTCTATAGCCACTCGCGCCATTCCTTTGCGAAGCTTTGTTTTGTGCTTCATACGGGCGATTATTTCTTGTCCCACATAACACCCTTTCGAAAAATCCACTCCATTTAATGTTTCAAAACCCCATTCAAGAATATAGCTATCAGGGGTCAGTTCGGAGCCAGCGTCCGGAACCAAAGCTGCAATGCGCCGTGCGGTCCAATCCACATCGTCTGCAACTGTATTTGGCGAATATCTGCGCCATCCCATATCGCGATGACGCGGGTCTGCATATCCGCCTTCAGGTGGCATACCAAGACCGCGTTGAAGATAAAGTGGCACGATATTGAATTCGACATCTGCCCGCAATCTATACATCATAAGCCGTTTGAGCAGTGGCTTAGACTGATCTGACGCCACATCAATCATCACATCAGCTCCATCGGCGAGTATGAAAAAATCGAAAAGAAATTTACCTTGTGGTGTCAAAAGCGCGGTATACACCAGCCCTTGGTCAATCTTATTTACATCATTGGTTACTAGGCCTTGTAAAAAATCCCGGGCATCATTGCCGCTAACTTTAATGATTTCGCGCAAATTTGAACTTAAGACCATGTGGCAATCCTTGGTTACACTCGATACATATATAGTGTGTTTTGCAGATGGAACAGAGGATGCGTGCACCAATTTCGGTAATCATTCCAACCCTGAACGCTCAAGACAGCCTGCCGAGCTTATTGAGTAGTCTGTATGAAGGGGTGGCAGCCGGTTTGATATGTGAAGTGATTGTTTCTGATGGTGGCTCTTCAGACGAGACTTGCAAAATCGCGGATCAATCCGGCGCAGCCATCGTCAAAGGGTGCGCATCCCGCGGGGGACAAGTGGCCCGCGCCTGCACCACGGCGCAGGGTAAATGGCTGCTCATTCTGCACGCTGACTGTATTTTGCCCAAAGGGTGGAGTGACATAGTACGCGCCCGTCTGGCCAATAAACAAAAGTCGTTTTTTTTCAAGCTGCGCTTTAACAGCGGGCATCTTATGGCGCGGATTACTGAAGGGTGGGCCAATCTTCGCTCAATAGTTTTGGGTCTGCCCTACGGGGATCAAGGTTTATTGGTTTCTCAGCAACAACTGGTCAACATTGGAGGCTATCCGGACCAGCCTTTGATGGAAGATGTGGCGATTGCTTTAAAACTAAAGCAACACATGCGCATGTTACCTTTGACTATTTTAACAAGTGCTGGCGGCTATGAGCAAAAAGGTTGGATTTTGCGTGGAACACAAAACTTGATCCTACTTTTCCGGTACTTACGGGGCGCCTCACCGGAAGAGTTGAGAAAAAGCTACTACACCCAAATCTAGCTGGCAGGCCTGGGCGCAATAGGCTTCATTCAAGCAGACCATTCTTTAATGTAACTGTTCGATCCATTTGCGCCGCAAGCTGTGGGTTATGAGTGGCAATAACTGCGGATAATCCAGTTTGTCGTACCACAGACACTAAGGTTTCAAACACCTGCTCAGAAGTGGTCTGATCAAGGTTCCCAGTCGGTTCATCCGCCAGCAACACTTTGGGCGCGTTTGCCAAAGCGCGGCAAAATGCAACCCGTTGTTGTTCGCCGCCCGACAACTCGGCTGGTCTATGATCCGCACGCTCGGCTATGCCAACCTTTGAAAGTAGCTCAGCGGCTCGTGATTTGGCCAAGCTGCGCGATTGCCCATCTGCAAGCTGTGGCAGCATCACATTTTCAAGGGCAGAAAATTCAGGCAACAAATGATGGAACTGATAAATAAACCCAATTTCTCTGCGCCGGATCGCGGTACGTTTACGGTCGCTCATTGAATTTAAAATTTCACCCTGAAATTTCACCTCGCCAGCGTCTGGTGTGTCTAAGAGACCTGCGATGTGCAGCAATGTTGATTTGCCTGCACCAGAGGGCGCGACCAGGGCTATGATTTCACCGCGTTTTACGTCGAGGTTTGCGCCGTTAAGAACATTTATCTGGTTGGGCCGGCCCCGATGATAGGCTTTTTCAAGAGCGTTTAATTCAAGCAGCAGATCACTCATAGCGCAGGGCCTCAACCGGATTCATGCGCGCCGCGCGCCGTGCTGGAAAAAATGTAACGCCAAAGCTTAAGCCCAATGATAAGATCACGGCAGATAAAACATCTTCCAGATACAATTCGGCGGGTACTGAATAGATACCCCTAATTGATGGGTCCCAAACACCGCCGCCGGCGACATAATTGATCAATGAAAAAATCGGATCAATATAGATCGCAAACAAGCAGCCCAAGATCACACCAAATGTTGTCCCGATAACCCCGGTAAAGGCGCCGCAGATAAAAAATACCCGCATCACGGACCCTTCGGTTAATCCCATGGTGCGCAGGATGCCGATATCGCGGCCCTTATTTTTCACCAGCATAATCAAGCCAGAAATGATATTCATGGTCGCTATTAAAACCAATATCGTCATGATGATAAACATCACGTTATCTTCGATTTCCAAGGCGCGTAAAAAATTGCTGGATGCGTCCTTCCAACTCCACAGCTGGGCACGTGCGCCAGCAGCTGAGGAAATCGCGCCTGCTAACCTTTCAACCTGATCGGGGTTTGCCACCATAACCTCGATCTCATCGGCAACCCCCTCACGGTTAAAGTAATTTTGAGCTTCGGCAAAGGGCATGTAAACGCGGGTTCTGTCGATATAATAACGACCTGCTGTAAATATATAGGTAATCGGATAACTTTTGACCCGTGGGCTGGTGCCAAAGGCTGTTTTAACACCATTTGGTGAAATCAGTTTGATTTTGTCGCCAAGCGTTACGTTTAAAATGCGTGCGACGCCGGAGCCGATGGCAATGCCCTGTTCAAAATCACCGATATCGCCTACAAAGTCTTCTGGCTTTGCAATCCGCGGCAGTGTCATAAGGTCAGAGGCCGCAATCCCATACACTTGAACACCGGCGTTTTCTCCTCCGAAACTGGCCATCACCTGACCTTTGATCAGCGGCGCAGCGCGGGTGACCCCCTCAATCTGACCAATGTCATGCGCCATGTCGGCATAATTATGAATGCTGCGATCCAAACGGCCAAAATCATCCGTTGCCGGAATTTGATAGACAGTGACATGGGCATTCGCGCCCAAAATTGTATCTACAATTTCCGAGCGAAACCCCGAACGGACAGCAAGTGTGGCAATCAACGCAAACACCGCCAGCGTGATACCTATCAGGCTGATCCACGTCATCACACTGACGCCACCTTCGGCGCGGCGTGCACGCAGATAGCGCCAAGCGATCATCCATTCATATGCAGCAAAGGGTCGATTGCTATGACGCACAGTCGGCCTCCGTTTTATTTCTGCCGCCGACCCTGTGCCTGATCGCTGCGAAGGTCAAGACTGGATTGGATTTTGCCGCACCGATCGGTTCAAAATTGCGTGATGCGTTTGGATCATTTGCTCTGCGCCGTGCGCCGTTGAATAGTTATAGTTATTTTTCCGTATGATAGCTCTCAAAACCTTTACGCCCTTGCCTCTGATAGCAATATACCATTATCTCTGTGCTATGAGCAAACCACGTTATACCAAATTGGTCGAAAGCCTGCCGGTAAGTGTTCCTTTTGTCGGGCCAGAAACCCAAGAGCGGGCACGAGGCGGTGCTTTTTCGGCGCGTCTTGGAGCCAATGAAAACGTCTTTGGCCCCTCCCCAAAGGCGGTCGAGGCGATGCAGACAGCGGCCTCGGAGATTTGGAAATATGGGGATCCCACCAGCTTTGATTTGCGCGCGGCTTTGGCCGATCACCACGCCATATCGGCAGAAAATATTGTGGTTGGCGAAGGAATAGATGGTTTGCTTGGCTATCTTGTGCGTATGCTGATCGGACCGGGTGACAAAGTTGTAACATCAGATGGTGCCTACCCGACGTTTAACTATCATGTGGCTGGATTTGGCGGGACCTTGCTCAAAACCCCTTATGTTGGGGATCACGAAGACCCTGCCGCGCTTTTGGAATTGGCCGGACAGCAAAATGCCAAACTGATCTATTTGGCCAATCCAGACAATCCGATGGGAACGTGGCATAGCGCGGATGTGATTGAGGACATGATCTCTAATGTGCCCGAGGGATGTCTTTTAGTTCTGGATGAAGCCTATATCGAATTTGCGCCCGAAGGCACCGCCCCAAAGGTTGCGATTAATGACCCTAAAGTGATTAGAATGCGCACCTTTTCAAAAGGTTACGGCATGGCAGGGGCACGAGTGGGCTATGCTTTGGGCGCGCAGGATCTGATCGGGCAATTTGAAAAAATTCGCAATCACTTTGGCATGAACCGGGCCGCGCAAGCCGGTGCATTGGCGGCGCTTGGCGATCAGGACTGGCTTGCCCATGTGTGCGAACAGGTGGCGAAAGGCCGCGCTACCATTGCGCAGATAGCTGAAGAAAACGGATTATCTACGCTGTCCTCTGCCACCAATTTTGTTGCAATAGATTGCGGCCGGGATGGCGCTTTCGCCAAAGCGGTCCTAGACGATCTGGTGGCCAGTGGCCTGTTTGTTAGAATGCCGTTTGTGGCCCCGCAAAACCGCTGCATTCGGGTCAGCGCCGGCCATCCAGAAGATCTTGAATTGTTGCGTGATCTGCTGCCCAAAGCGCTTAGCGCCGCATTAGCTCGCTGATGCCATAACCCGCGCTGCGGCCTCGACAGCGCCGGATCCGTGCGGGATATCAAGTGCACAAAGCCCGGCTTCAACGGTGCCCAGCAGCCCCATGATCATCTGTGCGTTGACATGACCCATGTGGCCAAATCTGAAAAATCCGTCGCCATTGGGATCTTCGGGCGTGGACATGCCCAAGCCGATGCCAAGGGTTAATCCGGCCTCATGTTCCACCCAGCGGCGGAGATTTTTTCCATCAGGCGCACCAAGGTGCAGCGAGGTAACCGCATGGCTACGGTGCTGCGGGTTTTGCACATTCATCCGCATCTGGCCTGCGCCGCTGCCCCAGCACTCTACTGCGGCCCAAATGGATTGGGCGAGCACTTTATGACGGGTCCAGATAGCATCGATGCCTTCGGCTTTGATCATGTCCAAAGCGGTGCGCAACCCGTAAAGATTAAGGGTTGGCGCCGTACCGCAAAAATACTGGTAAAAAACCTCTGCGTTCACCCGCGGCTGCCAGTTCCAATAGGAACTGACCCTTTTGAGGGCGTGTTGCTGCTCAGCCGCTTTTTCGTTGAAATAGACAAAGGCCAATCCCGGCGGCACCATCAATCCTTTTTGGCTGGCCGCAACCATCACATCAACACCCCATACATCCATTTCAAAGCGATCACAGCCAAGCGATGCAATGCAATCCACGGCCAATAGGGCAGGGTGATCTGCAGCATCAATGGCGTCGCGCGCCGCTTTTATGTCATTCTTAATCGATGTGGATGTGTCCACATGGGTGACCAGAACAGCTTTGATCTGCCGCGCTGTATCAGCCCTTAAAGCATCGCTAATACGCATAGGGTCGATCGGTGACTGTGTTCCAAATTCAATGATTTCTGCTTTGATTCCAAGAGTTTCTGCCATTGCAGCCCAGCCATGGGCAAATTGACCGGTGGCGGCCACCAAAACCGTATCGCCAGGGCCTGCCATATTCGCCAGCGCGGCTTCCCATGCACCATGGCCGTTTGCAATATAAAGCGCAACATTCTGGTCAGTGTGCGCAACGGCGCGCAAGTCTGCAAGCAGCGGCGGCATCATATCCACCAATTCGCCTTCATAGATATTTGGCGAAGACCGGTGTATTGCCTGAAGCACCGCTTCAGGAATGACGGAGGGACCGGGAATAGCAAGATAAGACCGACCGTTTGCAAGGGACATTACATTCAATCCTTTAAAATTCTATTTACGGAAAGTTCAGCGCCTGTTTAATGCGGCGGTATAACTTTTAACCGCGATATTGGCCCAAAAATCGCCAAGGTCAATCACCTCTGGCAAAGAAAATGTTGCAGCAGGCCTTGGTAGTGTGACATTCATTAAAAAAAAATGGCGGGGCAATTTCCATCGCTATGGGATAGACGTTTTCAGCTGGGACTGGATTTCAAATGATCGCAAAATCAGCCCTTGAAAAACCTAGCGCATGTGGTCAAAGCTGATCTGCGCAAAAGCAAACCAAGGGATTCTAGATGACCGAAGTGACCGTTGAAATCATTAAACAAACAACGAAAACTGCATTGCAGGCCCATGGTGCAGCGGATTGGATTTCCGAACATGTTGCCGATGCTGTGGCCACAGCAGAAAGCGTCGGCAATCGGATTTGCGGTCTGTACTATCTTGAAAGCTATTGCCTACAATTGCAAAGCGGGCGGGTCAATGGCACGGCCGAACCGATAGTGACGTCTGCAAAGGCCGGGGCGGTGCATGTGGATGCCAAAATGGGGTTTGCCCAATCGGCTTTTGCACGGGGGCTGCCAGTTGCGGTTGAGGCGGCGCAGAAATTGGGCGTGGCAAGCCTTGCGGTGGGCCATGCGCATACCTGTACCTCGCTTGGATATTTTACCGAACACATTGCCCGCGCTGGGCTGATTGGCTTGGGGTTGACCAATGCCTCGCCGATTGTGGCGCCTCCGGGCGGTAAAACCCGGGTCATTGGCACCAACCCAATTGCCTTTTCCGTGCCTGATGGCAAGGGCGGTATTGCCATGCAGTTCGATCAGTCGACAACCACCGTGGCGCTGGGCAAAATCACCATGGCCAAGGCCGCAGGGGAGCGCATTCCAGAATGCTGGGCCATTGATTCCAAGGGAAATCCCACCACTGATCCCGAGGCGGCGCTGGCCGGTTCGCTGGTTTCCATGGGCGGCTATAAAGGCTGGGGATTTGGCCTGATGGCGAGCTTCTGGCGGCCGGAATGACCGGCGGTGTGGTCTCGCGCGATGTCAAACCGCTCAAAGCGCCCGAGGGCCCGCCACATGATCTGGGCCAGTACTATCTTTTGATTGATCCGGCCTCAGGTCCGGCCTTTTTTGACCGGTTCGAGGCAGTGGCCGAGGCGGTGGCTCTTGATCCAAATGCGCGGATGCCGGGGCAGGGCAAAACCCCTGCAACCACGGTCGATGTGCCCGATGCGCTGTGGGAAATGGTCGGCGAATTGGCCGCGAAATAGGCTCAATTCGGGGATCGGTTTTACGTCGGTATCGCGGTGGTATCGCGGTGGTGCAAAATCTTGGCGCTCCAGAGCGAAAATACCGGGTAATTCCTGTCACGCCGGTTGGGCAAGGCCGGATATAATCGGGCAATCAGGGCGATCATCGCCGCGGCAAGCGGTGATCAGATGGGCCAGCTCATCATGCAGGTATTGCAGCTCTTTCTGTTTTTCCTCAATTTCAGCCAGCCTCCGTTTGGCAATCTCTTTGACGTCCGCGCTTGAGCGGCTGTCATCCACATAGAGCCCCAGCAGTTCACGGCATTTGGTAATGCTAAACCCGAAAGCGCGCGCGCGGCGGATAAAAATCAACTTCTGGATCGCGTCCTGATCATAGCTGCGATATCCCGATGCGCTGCGGTCTGTGGGGGCAACCAGCCCGATATCGGCATAATAGCGCACGGTCTTAACTGGCAATCCAGCCCGTTCTGCGGCATGTGAAATTTTCATCTTGGCCTCCCTTGACCTTCCAGTTACTGGAGAGCCTATATCAGCTGTAAAAAAGAGGCAAACGGAGTCGTTATGAGCGTTTTGACAGATACATTCTCAATCAACTGGCGCTGCCGTCACACATGGCGCCGGTCTTCCAAAAATACCCTATGGTGTTTGCTTGGCTGCTCGATCGGGGATTTGGGGACCATTGCCTTTTTTCAATACACCGGCATCCCATGGAGCACGCTGGCGATTATGAGCCTAGCAATTTTCAATGGCTTGCTCACCTCAATCGCGCTTGAGACGGTGATTTTGATGCGCCAAATGGCTTTGAAAGCGGCGTTTCAAACGGCAATTGGCATGTCGCTTATTTCGATGATTTCGATGGAGGCCGCGATGAATTTGGTCGATGTCTGGCTGACGGGTGGCACCAAGCTTACATGGTGGGTTATCCCGTTTATGCTTCTGGCCGGCTTTATCACGCCGCTTCCTTATAATTACTGGCGCTTGAAAGCCTTGGGCAAAGCCTGTCACTAAAGCGTTTTGAAACCCAAACCTAGGCGGGAAGGTAAAAAGTCGCGCTGGCACGGGCGAACAGTTTGTCATTCGGCTGGGTGGTTAATTCAGCGCTCAGAAAAAACACCGCTTTGCCGGCCCGTTCAACCTTGGCGTGGCAGCTCAGTGTATCGCCCGATGCGGGGCGCAGAAACTGGGTATCCAGTGTTGTGGTGCTGACAGGCTCTAACCGTCCGAGATGGCTGAAACAGGCAAAGACCATAGTTGTATCTGCGAGCGCGCCCATGGCTTGGCCGCATACGATATCGCCAACACGTTGAATATGGGCCGTGATCGGAATGTCAATGACCGCGCTGCCATCGGCGAAATGGGTCAAGGTTGGCTGCAGATCCAAAATCCACTGGGCAAAGTTGTCGTTTAAAAATTTCTGAGCAAAGGGCAATGTCAGTTGCGTCACCATTGATTTCCCCCGATCCGCACGGCACAGTTAATATGTGGTCCGTGAACCATAATTCACGCCAGAGCAAGAGAGCAAGCCGAGAATAAAGTAATGTCAGAATTTGTCACTTTGAATGGCCACAGATTTTTCCTGCGAACTTGGGGTGATGCCAAAAACCCTCCGCTTCTGCTGTTGCACGGGTTTCCCGAATATTCCGGCGCATGGGACGAGGTGGCCACACGGCTGAGCGACCGGTTTTACTGCATTGCGCCGGATCAACGCGGGTATGGGCAAAGTTATTCGCCCACCGATGTTGCGGCCTACCGTATCGAGCATCTGGTGAGTGATCTGGTGGCACTGATTGACCATATTGGCGGCCCAATTGATGTTGTGGGCCATGATTGGGGCGCTGCTGCGGCCTATGCCTTGACCATGGCGCGGCCTGATCTGCTGCGCAAATTGGTGGTGATGAACGGGCCGCATCCGGTCCCCTTTCAACGCGCCCTGATCGAAGATGCGGATCAAATTGCGGCCTCGCAATATATCTTATGGTTGCAGCGCGCAGGATCAGAGCAGGTGCTTGCCGCCGATAACTTTGCCAAACTGCGAGAGATGTTTGTCGGTCCAATGAATATGTCATGGCTGAATGGAGCGCGGCTTAAAGAGTATCTCGCCGCATGGCGTGACGCTGCTGGGTTGCAGGCCATGATCAACTGGTATCGGGCCACAGGGCTATATGTGCCGAAACTGGGCGCGCAAATTGACCCCCCGCCGCCGTTTGACGCAGGTGCGATGCGGATTTCGGTGCCGCATCTTTTGATCTGGGGAACCGATGACACCGCGCTTTTGCCGTCAAGCTATGCAGGTATGGATGCGCTTTGCGATGCCTTTACACTGCATAAGATAAGCGGAGCCGATCACTGGCTGCACCACCAAAAACCCGATCAAGTTGCCGCATTGATCCGCGAGTTTATATAAACAAAGCGAATTGGGTTTTGTGCTAGGCCTGCTGGGTGATCCAGACGCCAAGCGCCATCACCCCAAGCCCGAGCGATCGGGTTAGGCTTAGCGGTGAACCTGCGGCGCCAAAAAGCGCAAAGTGATCCACCACCGCCGCGCTGATCAATTGGCCCAGAAGTACAAAGAAAATCGCATTTCCCACGCCGAAATGCGGCGCAATGGCGGTGATCGACAGTATATAAAAGGTCACCAGTAAGCCCGCCAGAAACAGATGCTTTGGCGCTGCGGCCAAACGTGCAAAAGACAGGCTTGAGGTGGTCAATAAGATGATAAAGATTGCGCAAAAAGCCACGCATAAAAGCACGGTGACCGCCGCGACAGGCGAGCCAAGGAACTGTCCCAGCGCGGCATTGAGCGCCGCCAGTATTGGGATGCCAAGCCCTGCGGCCAGCATGATCAAAGCAGAAGTACTATAGGACATTGCGTCACCTCATAAATCAGTTGGGCTAACTCTAGAGGTTAAACTGCTGGCCGAAAACTTATTTTTCAAAAACAGCGGTGCATGGGCAGGGTGTTTTACACATCCAGTTCTTCGACAAACTTGGCATTTTCTTGGATGTACTGAAATCGCAATTCGGGCTTTTTGCCCATCAGCCGCTCCACCAGATGTCCGGTTTCACCCGGCTCGTCCTCGTCAATACTGACCCGGATCAATTTACGGGTCGCGGGATCCATCGTGGTTTCCTTGAGGTCTTTTGCGTCCATTTCGCCCAGACCTTTAAACCGGCTGACATCAATTTTGCCCTTACCGCCCAGACCCTTTTCAAGCCAGGCGTCGCGCTCGGCTTCATCAACGCAGTAGACCCGTTTGGCCCCTTGGGTCAGCCGGTAAAGCGGCGGACAGGCAAGATAGAGATGCCCCGCATCAATCATTGGCCGCATCTGGGTGAAAAAGAAGGTCATCAACAGCGCCGCGATATGGGCCCCGTCCACATCCGCGTCGGTCATGATGATGACTTTATCGTAGCGCAGATCATCAAGATTAAACCGCGTGCCGAGCCCGACACCTAACGCCTGTGACAGATCACTAATCTCTTGGTTCGTGCCCAGTTTCGAACTGGCCGCGCCCAGCACGTTCAGGATTTTACCGCGCAGGGGCAGCAAAGCCTGGGTTTTGCGGTCACGGCCCATTTTGGCCGAACCGCCGGCGCTGTCACCCTCGACCAGAAACAATTCGGTGCCATCGCGCGCAGTGGCTGAACAATCCACAAGTTTGCCCGGAAGCCGAAGTTTTTTGGTGGCTGTTTTGCGCTGGGTTTCCTTTTCTTGCCGGCGGCGCATACGCTCTTCTGCGCGCAGCACCAGAAAATCAAGGATGGCACCAGCAGATTTTGTATCGGCGGCCAGCCAGTTGTCAAAATGGTCGCGCACCGAATTTTCCACCAAGCGCTGGGCTTCATTGGTGGCGAGCCGGTCTTTGGTTTGCCCGACAAACTCAGGCTCGCGGATAAAACAGCTGACCAAGGCGCAGCCGCCCGTGGAAAGATCCTCGCGGGTGATGTCTTTGGCTTTGCGGTTGTTCACCAGTTCGCCGTAAGCGCGGATGCCTTTCAAAATAGCGGCCCAGAAACCGCTTTCATGGGTGCCGCCTTCAGGGGTGGGGACCGTATTACAGTAGGACTGGATAAACCCGTCCCGCGACGGGGTCCAGTTGATCGCCCATTCCACTTTGCCGGGGGTTTGGAACCGTTCTTGAAAATCAACCACGCCGCTAAAGGGCTGTTCGGCATAGGTGGTCACACCGTTCAGGGTTTCATTGAGGTAATCGCTCAATCCACCGGGAAAATGAAAAGTTGCCTCGGTCGGGGTTTCGCCATCGTCAATTTCGGATTTCCAGCGGATTTCTACACCGCTGAATAGATAGGCTTTGGATCGGATTGATTTGAAAAGCCGCGCCGGTTTGAAGCGCAATTTACCAAAGATCTCGGCATCGGGGTGAAAGGTCACGGTTGTGCCACGGCGGTTTTGCGTCGGGCCAAGCTTGGCCAGTGGCGCCAGCGGTACACCGCGGCTAAAGCGCTGCTCATAAAGCTCTTTGTTGCGCGCCACTTGCACCACCATACTGTCGGACAGCGCATTCACGACCGAGGCTCCAACCCCATGCAGACCGCCCGAGGTCTGATAGGCTTTGCCGCTAAACTTACCGCCCGCATGCAATGTGCATAAGATCACTTCAAGGGCAGATTTTTTTGGAAATTTGGGATGCGGGTCGACCGGAATACCGCGGCCATTGTCGCGGATAGTGATCGCATAATCATTGTGAAGTTCAACTTCGATCCGGTTGGCATGGCCTGCGACAGCCTCATCCATCGAGTTGTCCAGAACTTCGGCAACCAGATGATGCAGCGCCCGCTCATCCGTGCCGCCAATATACATGCCCGGGCGTTTGCGCACTGGCTCAAGCCCTTCCAACACTTCAATCGACGAGGCATCGTAGTCATCACTTTGATCGCGGCTTAATAGATCGCTCATAAAGGCTGCTCTTTTTTGTTTTGCGTGCAGTATGACACTTTGCAGGGATAAGGGGAAGCCACCAAGCGCCTATTATCACCAAGCGCCTATTATGTCGACAAAATTCAAATCACCCTTAGAAATGCATCCGCGCAAAAGAGATGCATAAAAGGCCTGATCCATGGATTGATCAGCAGCAGAGGAAACTGCAATCCAAAGCGGGTTACCTTTCCTTTTTTCGACAGCATATAAAATGTCACTTTGATATTTCACAAACACAAGGCCATTTGGACATACCTCTTAAAATATTGAACTATATGCTTAAAATTCGTGGTTTTTGTATATCTCAATTCTGCAAAGTATATTTTGCAACTTTGTACGTTGTGGATGGCGCCCCGGTATTGCACTTTCAACCTATAGCAAGGTCTTACTCACAGACCCTTGTAAACACCTTAGAAAGAGCATTGTTAAGTTTTAAAATGTACATCTTGTTTGCTTTTTCTAAGGTCAAAAAATCTTGAGGTTAAGCCAGTTGGTTGGCCCGTCAGGAAAGATAGCTAAAGCGATCCGGCCTTTGTCTTGTCGGGTCTGGTGCGCCCGGGCAGGTAATTGCATCCCACCCCTAAAATCCCTTCTGTCGGGGCGCATCTAAAAAATAACTCTATCACCTTTCCGCGCTATCGGAGTGAACCGATAGCGCGGCTTTTTCTTGTGACATGGCGCGCTTGGGGGTAAGGCAGAAGAATGTACATTTCTGACGCCTATCGTTCACAGATCAAAAAAATGATAACCCTCGGTGCCCCTTTGGCGGCCGGTTACATTGTGCATGTCTCAATCGGCGTGACAGATACCATTATGCTGGGCCGTTATTCGGTCGATGCTTTGGCCGCAGTTGTATTGGGCCACACATATTTTTTTGTCTTTTTTATTGTTGGCGGTGGGTTTGGTCATGCGGTGATGCCCTTGGTCGCCAGTGCCGTTTCCAGCGGGGATGATCTGCAAATTCGGCGGGTAACACGGATGGGGCTTTGGTTATCGGCAGCCTTTTCAATCATTTTTCTCGGTAGCTTCTGGTTTTCCTCGGCGGTCTTGCAGCTGCTAGGACAGGACCCGTCTTTATCGTTGGTGGCGCAAGGCTATCTTAGGGTTGTTGGTTTTGCCCTCTTCCCTGCGCTGATGGTGATTGTGATCAAATCCTATCTGTCAGCGCTTGAGTTGATGTGTGCCGTCCTGCTGATCACGCTGGGTGGCTTCATTATAAATATTCCACTGAATTATTGTTTGATCTTTGGCAATTGGGGCGCGCCAGAACTTGGGGTGCAAGGTGCGGCCATTGCTTCGCTGGTTGTCAATATCTTTATGGCCCTTGGCGTTGCACTCTATGCGCAGTGGGTGCTGCCCGCGCAACAGATCTTTGCCCGTTTGTGGCATCCGGATTGGAGCGCTATGGTGAAAGTGGCAAAACTTGGCGCGCCCATAGGAGCGACCAGCTTTGCCGAGGTCGGATTGTTTTCTGGCGCCTCGTTAATGATGGGATGGCTGGGCACAGTGCCCTTGGCCGCCCATGGGGTAGCTTTGCAACTGACCAGCCTGGCTTTTGTGGTTCATGTGGGCCTGTCCGGTGCGGCCACTATTCTGGTGGGCAAAGCTTATGGCCGCCAAGAGAAAACCACATTGCGCCAAGTGTCCATTGCGGCCTTTGCGCTGTCAATGGTCTTTGCTACCCTGACCGCTATTGCCTATGTGACAATCCCAGCCCCCTTGCTGGCTGCCTTTATTGATGCTGCAGATCCGGCTTTTGACCAGATTATTTTTTACGGCAGCGCGCTTTTATTGATGTCGGCATTGTTTCAGGTTGTGGATGCAGCGCAGGTCATGGGCCTGGGATTTTTGCGCGGGATACAGGACACTGCAGTTCCGATGGCCATGGCCGTGGTCAGCTACTGGATCATCGGATTGCCGATTGCCTATATCTTTTGTTTTATCTTCGACTGGGGCGGGCCGGGGTTATGGGCGGGCTTGGCGGTTGGGCTTGCAGCCGCAGCGGTGATGATGCTTGCGCGGTTTTTGCTGTTGTTAAAGCGGCTCTAGCTTACCCTTTCAGGCTCAGTTGAGTGATGCACAGAAATCCGCAATGCGTTTGCAGGCGTCCTTTAGCAAGTCATCCGAGGTGGCATAGCTTACACGAAAGTTCGGCGACAGACCAAAGGCCGCGCCAAAAACCACAGCGACACCGGTTTCTTCGAGCAACTGCATGGCAAAGTCTTCGTCCGTGGCAATCACATGGCCTTTTGACGTACGTTTGCCAATAAGCCCCGCGATAGAAGGATAGACATAGAACGCGCCCTCGGGCATCGGGCATGTTATGCCGTCGATGGCGTTTAGGGCCGCCACCATAAGATTTCGGCGGCGCACAAACGTATCATTGTTGTCTGCTAGGAAATCCTGTTGCCCGGTCAGCGCCTCGAGCGCAGCCCACTGGCTAATTGACGATGGGTTCGAGGTGCTTTGACTTTGCACTTTTCGCATCGCGGCAATCAGCGGCGCTGGCCCGCCGGCATAGCCAATGCGCCAGCCGGTCATGGCATAAGCTTTGGACACGCCGTTACAGGTCAGCGTGCGCTCATAAAGCTGTGGTTCAACCTGCGCGGGGGTGCAAAAGCGAAATCCGTCAAAGGCCAGATGTTCATACATATCATCGCTCATCACCCAGACGTGGGGAAAGTCGAGCAGCACATCCGTTAAGGCGCGCAATTCGTCTTCGCTATACCCTGCGCCTGTGGGGTTTGAGGGCGAATTAAAAATAAACCATTTAGTGGCGCTGCTGAGCGCGGTGCGCAAATCACTTGCAGTCAGTTTATAGTTATTTTCCGCGCGGGTTTCGGCAATCACTGGTGTGCCGCCCGCAAGTAGCACCATATCAGGGTAGCTCACCCAATAGGGCGCGGGGATCACCACCTCATCTTCGGGGTTCAGCGTGGCCATCAATGCATTATAGAGAATCTGTTTGCCGCCAGTGCCGACCGAGATTTGCTTGGGCGTATAGCTTAGGTCATTATCGCGGGCAAACTTATCGCAAATCGCGGCTTTCAACTCGGGCATGCCATCAGGCGGTGTATATTTGGTTTTCCCTGCCTCAATGGCGGCGATGGCCGCAGCTTTGATGTGGTCCGGGGTGTCGAAATCTGGCTCGCCGGCGCTGAGGCTGATAATATCGCGTCCCTCTTGGCGCAGCGAACTGGCCAGAGATGACATAGCAATGGTGGGCGACGGTTTTATGCGCGCAAGGCCGGTTGAAAGAACAGACATCGGGGAACCTGTTTGTAGTTTGGTTTGGTTTGTCATAGGCTCTGCGCCACACAGGATCAAGATAATATAGGTTAGGGAATTTTATGACGGATGCAGCATTCGATTGGTACGGCCCCGATACAGCAACATTTGGGGATCGGTTGGCGGCTGCACGTGATGCGACCAGCATGACACAGCAGCAGCTGGCAAAGCGCTTGGGGATTAAAGTGGCAACCCTTAAGGCGTGGGAAGGCGATCTTTCCGAGCCGCGCGCCAATCGCTTGTCAATGCTTGCAGGCTTGCTGAATGTGTCAATCACCTGGCTGATCAACGGCGAGGGCGAAGGGGTGGATAGCCCTGAGGAAACGCCTGAGATAAGCCAAGAGATGAGTGATCTTTTGATAGAAATGAGAACCCTTAAATCCACTCTCAAAGAATCGTCTGATCGCCTTGGCCGGTTGGAAAAGCAGCTTCGCCAAAAGCTTAAGGATGCAGTATGAGCGAGGCGCGGCAGACGCGGCTTAAGCGGCTCAAGATGCGCTCCATGCGGCGCGGGATTAAAGAAATGGATTTGATCCTGTCGCGGTTTGCCGATGACTGTCTTTTGCAAATGACAGCTGACGCGCTTGATACTTATGAAGATTTTCTTCAGGAAAATGATCAAGACCTGTACCAATGGGTCTCGGGTCAGCGCCCTTCTGCGCCGCAATTTCAGGCACTTGTAGAAGATATAAAAGCGCATATTTCTAGCAGGCCACGCTAATTTTTTGGATTTAACCAATTATTTGGGTTTATGCGGCAGTCTTTGATCAACAGCGATCATAGGAGACGGCAATGAATGTTCCAAGCGCAGTGACAGCCCCCAAGGAAACAGCATTTATGAGTGGCTATCTTGACGCCCTCGCGATGGTTGAACGATTACACCGTCTGCTGCTGGATGTGATTAAAGATGAATTCGAGCGGGTGGGCGCGTTGGAAATAAATGCAGTGCAGGCACTGCTGTTGTTTAACGTTGGCGAAAATGAGCTGACCGCAGGT
>CABZJG010000015.1 GCA_902525995.1 Paracoccaceae bacterium
ATGAAGGGAAAAGGTATATTTGCGGCAATCCCACCCTTAGGCGATCATGTTCTTAAGGCCCGAGGGTAAGCCGAATTTATTCTTCGTCTGTGGTGTCATCCCCTTGCTCAGCTATCCATGCAACTGAGACAACCTCTTCGCCTTTTCCGGTATTGAAAACCTTCACACCGCCAGCGCTGCGCGAGCGAAAAGAAATACCTTCTACGGGGACACGTATGGATTGCCCCTTGGATGTGGCCAGCATTATTTGATCTTCGATATCCACAGGGAAACTGGCAACCAAATCACCGCCGCGCATGGCTTTGTCCATGGCCGTAACACCCATGCCGCCACGCCCGCGCACAGGATAGTCATGGCTTGACGATAGTTTACCAGAACCGCCTGCAGAAATGGTTAGGATTAGGTTTTCTTCGGCTGACATTTCTGCGTAGCGTTCAGGACTTATGGTTGCGTGTGCATTGCTGTCATCTTCGTCAGTGACTTCATCCTCTTCCGTCATGCCAGCCACCGCCCGGCGCATCTTCAAATAGGCGGCCCGTTCATCGGATGTGGCAACGAAATGCCGTATAATCGACATGGAAACCACGCGGTCTTCGCCTGACAGACGGATGCCTCTGACGCCGGTTGATTTTCTGCCCTTGAAAACTCTGACATCAGTTGTTGAAAACCGAATTGCGCGGCCGGAATTTGTCACCAGCATCACATCGTCATCTTCATTTGCGATCCGTGCATTTACCAACTCTACATTTTCCGGCAAATCCATCGCAATCTTTCCATTTGCCCGCACATTGGTGAAATCTGACAGTGCATTACGGCGTACATCACCGGCGGATGTGGCGAAAATAATCTGAAGATTGTCCCATTCGGCCTCAGGCGCATCAACCGGCATTATAGCTGCGATTGAGACGCCGGTCGGAATAGGAAGAATATTGACGACAGCTTTTCCTTTTGCTGTCCGGCCCCCAAGCGGAAGCCGCCAAGTCTTGAGTTTATAGGCCATTCCGTCGGTGGTGAAAAACAAAAGCTGTGTATGGGTGTTTGCCACAAAGAGCGTGGTGACCACATCTTCATCTTTTGTTTGCATCCCTGACAGCCCCTTGCCGCCGCGCCGCTGGGCACGAAAATCGGCCAAAGGTGTGCGTTTGATATAGCCTGCAGCCGTAACGGTTACCACCATATCTTCGCGCTCGATAAGATCTTCATCTTCCATGTCGCCGGACCACTCGATAATTTCGGTGCGGCGTGGAACGGCAAATTTCTCTCGCACGTCTTCAAGCTCATCCTTGATGACCCGCATAATACGGTCGCGTGAGCTTAGAATTTCGAGATAATCAATGATATTTTTTGCTAAGGCCTGAAGTTCATCCGTGACCTCTTGGACGCCCAATTGGGTCAGACGTTGCAGACGAAGTTCAAGGATGGCGCGGGCCTGGGTTTCAGAAAGGTTATATGAGCCGTCATCGTTGATTTTATGGGTCGGATCGTCGATCAACTTAATATATTCGGCAATCTCTTGCGCTGGCCACCGTCGGGTCATTAGCTTTTCTCTTGCATCGGCTGCATCCGCAGAGGACCGAATGGTTGCGACCACTTCATCCACATTGGAAACGGCCACGGCCAATCCACATAAAATATGGCTGCGCTCACGGGCTTTGCGCAATTCAAATGCGACCCGGCGGGCCACGACGTCTTCACGAAAATCAATGAAATTTGTCAGGAAAGAGCGCAGCGTCAATTGCTCTGGGCGGCCGCCGTTCAAGGCCAGCATGTTGCAGCCAAAATACGTTTGCATTGGGGTGAAGCGATAAAGTTGGTTTAGAACCACCTCGGCTGTGGCATCGCGCTTTAATTCGATTACAACCCGAACGCCGTTTCGGTCGCTTTCATCCTGGACATGCGAAATGCCATCTATTTTTTTATCGCGAACTTGCTCTGCGATTTTTTCAATCATTGAGGCTTTGTTCACCTGATAGGGAATTTCATCAATGATGATGGCATATCGGTCTTTTCGAAGCTCTTCGACGCGTGTCTTCGATCGGATAATAACGCTGCCGCGCCCCTCTAAATAGGCTTTGCGCGCGCCAGAGCGACCCAGCATGAGGCCGCCTGTGGGGAAATCCGGTCCCGGCACATATTGGATCAAATCTTCACTGCTTAAGTCAGGGTCTTCAATCAAGGCAAGTGTCGCTGTGACCACTTCGCCCAAATTATGCGGCGGTATGTTCGTCGCCATCCCAACAGCGATGCCGCCCGCCCCGTTGACAAGCATATTGGGGAAGCGAGAGGGCAGAACAGTGGGTTCGCGGTCTTTGCCGTCATAGTTGTCCTGAAAATCAACCGTGTCTTTGTCTATATCCGCAAGAAGATAGGCCGAGGGTTTGTCCATGCGCACTTCTGTATAGCGCATGGCGGCCGGGTTATCCCCATCCATAGAGCCAAAGTTGCCTTGACCATCCAGCAACGGCAGAGACATGGAAAACTCTTGTGCCATCCGCACAAGCGCGTCGTAAATCGCGCCGTCTCCATGGGGGTGGTACTTACCCATCACATCACCAACAGGCCGCGCTGACTTGCGATAGGGTTTGTCGTGGCTATTGCTGGTTTCATGCATGGCATATAAAATTCGGCGGTGCACAGGCTTTAGACCATCACGTAAATCAGGGATTGCGCGGCTCACGATTACGCTCATGGCATAATCAAGATATGAGCTTTTCATCTCATCTGTGATCGATACAGACGGGCCGGAAAAAGCGCTGCTTGTATCGGGCTGTTCGTCGTCTGTCGGCGGCAATTCAGGCGTATCGGTCAAGGGGTGCGCTCATCTCTATGTTGGTCTATATTTTGTTACTTTCTGTATAACAGACCATGCATCTTGGGCGCAATGGTAGAGGCAGGAGAAACCTGCTAATTATGCTTTTAATTTACCTAGGGCAATCTAGGGTATAATGCGGGTGTATTTGGTGCCCTCAAGCGTTGCGCCAATTTTTAACCCTGATTGGCCAAATATTACGGCAATAACCGGCGATAAAGCGGTTGTTGTTTCCGCCCGGAAGTTTTCACCGCGATCTCTGAAGGCATATTCTATATCGCCTGTGACGGCCCAGCCTTGAGAATAGCGAAAGCTTTGAAGCGCGTCCTCTGTTATGAAGAACAGCACATGGGCATATTGTTGGGCGCCAACTTGCCAGCCAAATCCGGCCGAGGCGGTAGAATAATAATCAACGCTTGTATTGCCAATGCGCAGCGCGCCGCGGCCATAAGAGCCGCCAAAGCCAAAGCCGGCCTCTGTGACAAGCGGCATCACCAAAATGCCGGATGACTTATCCGCAAGGTTTTTAATATTTGGATGGTCCGAATAAAGTTGAGCCAGCGTTGCATCAACTCGGGCGTCTATTTTAATCGCATCTTCGTTGATTATATCCGTGTTAAAATTATCAACATCACAGGCCGCTAAGCCAAAGTATGAACCAACGCATAACGCCGCAAATGCCCGGCGCGAAAAAAGTTTAGACATTGTATACCTGCTCGTATGACTGGGTTTTCCCAATTTATGACCAATATATAAGCGAGGATTGACCTGCTGTCACTATCCTTGAGCCATTGCGTTAGGTTTTGGCAAGTTTACGCGCTACGTCCAGCGCAAAATATGTTAAAATACCGTCGCATCCAGCCCGTTTGAAGGCCAAAAGGCTTTCCATAACGACTTTGTCCCCGTCGAGCCAACCATTTTGAATAGCAGCTTGTAACATCGCGTATTCACCCGAAACCTGATAGGCAAAAGTGGGCACGCCAAATTGCTCTTTTACACGGTGGCAAATGTCCAAATAGGGCATGCCGGGTTTAACCATCACCATATCGGCCCCTTCAGATAGGTCTCTGGCAACCAAACGCAATGCTTCTTGGCCGTTTGCCGGGTCCATTTGATAGGTGGCCTTGTCTCCTTTTAAGGCGCCACTGGCGCCCACGGCATCGCGAAACGGGCCATAAAAGACACTTGCGTATTTCGCCGTATAAGACAGCAAAAGCACATTTCGAAAACCATGCTCTTCCAGAGCCGTGCGGATTGCCCCGATCCGGCCATCCATCATATCCGAAGGCCCGATGATATCTGCTCCGGCCTCTGCTTGCGAAAGGGCCTGTTTGACCAACGCGTCCACCGTCAGGTCATTGACAACCTCGCCGTCCACCACCAAGCCATCGTGGCCGTTGGAATTATAGGGGTCCAAAGCCACATCTGTCATCACGGTAATGTCGAGACCTGCTGATTTAATCGCTCGAGTGGCGCGGTTAGAAAGGTTTTCGGGATTCCAGGCTTCGGCGCAATCAGGGGTTTTTAAGTTTGGGTTGGTATAGGGGAACAAACAAATAGCTGGAATGCCAAGACCCGCAGCCTCTTTGGCCGCGTCAACGACTTTGTCGACGCTGCGGCGCACAACCCCCGGCATTGAGGCGACGGGCTGTTCAATGTTATCACCCTCGCAGATGAAAACTGGCCAAATCAAATCACTCACAGATAGACTATGCTCACGCGTCAAAGCGCGTGTTGCAGCGGATTGCCTAATGCGCCGAAGGCGGGTTTTTGGAAAAGGGGCGATTTTATCTGACGGCATTGGTGTCTCCATAATGCAGCTCTAAATGCCATGGATATATTCTTTGAACAAGTCTTTGAGTTCTACGAACAGCTTGCGTATTGAGTATTTCAGTTTAGATCGATGAAAGGAAGCGTCTATGCGAGTGAGAATGTGCTGATATTTGAGGTTTTAGAATTTACGTCTTTTTTCAGTTTTTGGTATTGGGCCTTGGTTATACTCGTTTGGGGCATCAGCGCTCAGATCATTCTCAGTGTACCCTTTCATACGCTGCAACTGGCTAAATCCCAATCCCAAGAGCAACAAAATGAATTGTTGATCTCCTTGCAACTGCACGCCCACCGCACAGTCGCGGCCTATACGCCTAATATATCATTGTTTTTATCAATTACGGGTGGGTTTTTATTTGGGTTTTGCGGGTTTACAGGGTTTTATTTTAACAGTGAACCGCTTCAGGCGCTGCTTTTGTTGATGGTTCCTTTAACACTTGTGGCATACTTGCGTTTGCGGTTGGCACGCAGTATCTGCGATGCTGTTCCAGTCTTTGATGTGGTCTATAGAACCCTTTGGTGGCATCGATTTTGGACTATTTTAATTGCGGGGTTGAGCATATTTTTGACGGCTTTCTGGGGGCTCGCCTACAATATAAACAATCTTGTACTTGGCCTTTAAACATAGGGCAGGAAGCGCAAACAAGGACAGAATGACTAAACAGAACTTAATTACAGTGGGCGGCGCGCCCGAAGGGTATGATGCGCAGCTCATTTTGCAAGAAATGCAGCAAAGTTCTTTGCCTGTGGTTCATATTGCACGAGATGATAAACGTTTGACGGCCTTGGTCGACGCTTTAAGGTTTTTTGCGCCGGATGTTCCGGTGGTTCAATTTCCAAGCTGGGACTGTATGCCCTATGATCGGGTCTCTCCAAATGCAGATATTTCAGCGACCCGTATGGCAACCCTAGCAGGCTTGGCGCATGGAATGCCGGAGCAATTTGTGCTGCTGACAACGGCCAATGCTGCAATGCAAAAAGTGCCGGCCCGTGCTGTGCTAAAAGCCTCTAGCTTTATTGCCACTGTTGGCCATCAAATTAGTGACACAAACTTACGCCAGTTTTTATCGGTGATGGGCTATGTGCAAACATCCAAAGTGATGGAGGCGGGCGAATATGCGGTGCGCGGAGGGATCATTGATATTTTTGCGCCGGGCGACTTGGGTCCTATACGGCTTGATTTTTTTGGCAATGAGCTGGATGGGGCAAGACGGTTCGACCCTGTCACGCAGCGCACAACAGAGCAATTGACACAGATTGAACTTGCGCCGGTGTCTGAGGTCATTTTAGATGAGACCGCGATCACGCGCTTCCGGCAAAATTATCGAATTGAATTTGGAGCAGGCCGGTTTGATGATCCGCTCTATGAAGCCGTGAGTGCAGGACGGAAATATCAAGGGGTTGAGCACTGGCTGCCGTTTTTCCACGAGCATCTTGAAACCCTATTTGATTATGTCCCCAAAGCAACAATCTGTTTTGATGATCAACTCATGCCTGCTCGATCAGCGCGGTGGGACATAGTTGTCGACCAATTTGAAAACAGGCAGCATGCCTTAGCGCAAAAAAGCCGTCTGGATACGGTTTATAAACCGATTGCTCCGGAGCTTTTGTATCTGAATGAAGATGGATGGGATGCTGCTCTTCAAAGCCGCCGTATTTTACAGTTAAACCCCTTGCCGCAAAGTACCGGTTTGGGGGTGGTGGCCGCAGGTGGCCGCATAGGACGTAACTTTTCGCCAGAAAGACAAAGTGAAAACATTAATCTTTTTAGTGCCTTAGCAGATCACATTAAAAATAAAATGGCGAAAGGACCTGTGGTCATTGCAAGCTACTCTGAAGGCGCCCGAGAGCGCATTGGCGGGTTGCTCGAAGATCAAAATCTACAGGGCGCCGTACCTGTCACCAACGGTAAAAGTTTGGGTGAGCGGGGGCTGTATTTGGCCGTTTGGGCGCTGGAGCACGGATTTGAAACCAACAATTTAACCGTGGTATCAGAGCAAGACGTACTAGGGGATCGGTTAATCCACCGGGCCAAAAAGCGCCGGAAGGCGGAAAACTTCTTAACCGAAACCCAAAGCTTATCGGTTGGAGATTTGGTTGTTCATGTTGATCATGGTGTGGGCCGTTATCGCGGATTAGAGGTGGTCACAGCTGCTGGTGCTGCGCATGAGTGCCTTTTGCTGGAATATGCGGAAAATGCGCGGCTCTATTTGCCCGTAGAAAATATTGAGCTGCTCAGTAAATTTGGTCATGAAAATGGACTTTTGGACCGCCTTGGCGGGGGCGTATGGCAAGCCAAAAAAGCGCGCCTAAAGCAAAGAATTCGCGATATGGCCGAGCGACTGATCAATGTTGCTGCCGAGCGCGCGTTGCGAAAAGCCCCGATACTTGAGCAGCCGGCCGGGATGTGGGATGCATTTTGTGCGCGTTTCCCATATCAGGAAACGGATGATCAACTGAGCGCTATCTCCGAGGTTGTGTCTGACCTGTCCTCTGGATTGCCTATGGACCGGCTCATCTGCGGAGATGTCGGGTTTGGCAAAACCGAAGTTGCCATGCGGGCGGCATTTATTGCGGCTATGTCTGGGGTTCAGGTTGCGGTAATCTCGCCCACAACATTGCTGACCCGGCAACATGCCAAAAGCTTCAAAGACCGCTTTCGGGGCTTTCCGCTTGAGGTTCGGCAACTCTCGCGATTTGTAGGGTCAAAAGAAGCTCAGCAAACGCATGATAACCTAGCAGCGGGAACAGTTGATGTTGTGATCGGTACGCATGCATTGCTGGCAAAAAATATTCGTTTCAAGAACTTAGGGCTCTTAATTATTGATGAAGAACAACATTTTGGAGTTCAGCATAAAGAGCGGCTGAAACAGATGCGTTCGGATATTCATGTGCTGACTTTGACCGCGACCCCGATCCCGCGCACGTTGCAGCTTTCTCTTTCTGGGGTGCGAGATTTGTCAATCATCGGCACGCCGCCAGTCGATCGATTGTCCATTCGCACCTATGTCAGCGAATTTGATGCTGTGACCATTCGCGAAGCATTGCTCAGAGAGCATTATCGGGGCGGGCAGTCCTTTTATGTCGTTCCAAGGGTTAGTGACCTTCCTGAAATTGAAGAGTTTTTAAAAGATCAACTGCCAGAGCTGACCTATGTTGTGGCCCATGGCCAAATGGCTGCAGGTCAGCTTGATGAGCGGATGAATGCTTTTTATGACGGCAAATATGATGTGCTTTTGGCCACCAGCATCGTCGAATCTGGGCTTGATATTCCAACTGCAAACACCATGGTGGTGCACCGGGCAGACATGTTTGGGTTGGCGCAGCTCTATCAAATTCGTGGCCGGGTGGGGCGCTCAAAAACCCGCGCTTATGCCTATGTAACCGTTAAGCCCAAAGCCAAGTTGACGGCAACGGCGCAGAAGCGTTTGAGAGTGCTGGGATCGCTTGACACGCTGGGCGCCGGATTTTCGATTGCATCGCAGGATCTGGATATTCGAGGCGCTGGCAATTTGCTGGGTGAAGAGCAGTCGGGGCAAATGCGCGAGGTCGGCTATGAGCTTTATCAATCGATGCTGGAAGAGGCGATCGCAAAAATCAAAGCCGGAGAACTAGAAGGCCTATCGCAAGCGGATGATCAATGGGCGCCGCAAATTAACCTTGGGGTTTCTGTGTTAATACCGGAAAGCTATGTGCCTGATCTGGATGAAAGGCTGGGCCTTTACCGGCGGTTATCGGGTCTGAGCAAAAAGGTCGAATTGGAAGGCTTTGCCGCCGAACTAATTGACCGATTTGGAAAGCTGCCCCGCGAGGTTAACACCTTGATGCTGGTGGTTCGCATAAAATCCATGTGCAAACGAGCAGGTATTGCAAAGTTGGATGGCGGGCCAAAAGGTGCAATCATTCAATTTCACAATGATAAGTTTGCCTCACCAAAAGGGTTGGTTGAGTTTCTAGAAGACCAGCGGGGGCTGGCCAAAATCAAGGAAAACAAACTGGTCATCCGGCGGGACTGGAAAAAGGATGCCGATAAGATCAAAGGTGCCTTCGCTGTTGCAAAAGATCTTGCCGAAAAAGTCATCCTCGAAAACAAATCCAAAAAATCCAAATCCAGCGCCCCGCCCCCTGCGTGAGAGGGCAGAGTTACACTTCTTTGCTCAAAGCTAGCGTGTGTTTTCTGTCAGGCGCCTTTTGACATAGCCTGTGACATGATCAATCATCGTGTCCATGTGAGGCTCTTCAAAAAAATGTCCCGAGCCTTCAAGTTGGGTATGGGTGATTGTGATGCCTTTTTGCTCGTGCAGCTTATCGACCAAACCGACAGTGTCAGCCGGCGGCGCAATGCGGTCGTCTGTGCCGTTGATCACCAGGCCTGAGGAAGGACAGGGCGCAAGAAACGAAAAGTCATACATGTTTGCTGGCGGTGAGACCGAAATAAAGCCCGTGATCTCAGGCCTGCGCATCAACAATTGCATGCCGATCCACGCGCCAAAGCTAAATCCCGCCACCCAACAATGTTTTGAATTGTTATTCATGGACTGAAGATAATCCAGTGCAGAAGCCGCATCGCTAAGCTCACCAACGCCCTGATCATATTCGCCTTGACTGCGGCCCACGCCGCGAAAATTAAAGCGCAGAACCGTGAAGCCCATGTTAAAAAATGCATAATGCAGGTTGTAGACCACCTTATTGTTCATTGTGCCGCCAAACTGGGGGTGCGGGTGCAGAACAATGGCGATGGGTGCATCGCGATCTTTTTGGGGATGGTAACGACCTTCTAGGCGGCCTTCTGGGCCGGGAAAAATTACCTCGGGCATGGTTTCTGATCTCTCCTCAAAAGCCGTTTGCTTATTCTTGACAAAACCAGTCGGCTAATTTAGAATTATTCTAAATACGGACAGGGTTGTTCGGTTGACAAGCAGATAAGCGTTGCTGACCGTCAGGTCAATCAATTTGCGGGAAAGTGAAATGAAACTAAGTACAAAAGGGCGCTACGCGATGGTCGCCTTGACGGATATAGCTCTGCAGAGTGACCAAGAATTGGTCACGCTCGGTGATATTGCCAAAAGACAAGACATTTCCTTGGCATATCTTGAGCAATTGTTTGTCAAACTGCGCCGCAAAGGGTTGGTGGATTCGGTTCGGGGGCCAAGCGGAGGCTACCGTTTGGCAAAATCAATGCATGAAATACGCGTGATTGACGTGCTTTCGGCCGTCGATGAAACAGTAGATGCGCTCTATAAGGGCGCAGGTGCATCCGGTGGTCTATCTGGTAGTAAGTCTCAATCTCTTACCAACCGCCTTTGGGAAGGTCTTAGTGCCCATGTTTATGTTTTCTTGCATCAAACACGGTTGTCGGATGTGATCGAAAATGATCTGGTGCCTTGTCCTGCCGTTCCGAGTATTTTCGCGGTCGTTGATGAGTGATGAAGCGGGCTTATCTTGACTATAATGCCAGCGCCCCGCTGCGGCCAGAGGCAAAGCATGCAATGCTTCAGGCAATGGATTGCGTCGGTAACCCGTCTTCCGTGCATTCTGAGGGGCGGGCGTCAAAGGCAATTGTCGAGCGGGCCCGAGAGCAGATTGCACAGGCCTTAGGGGCCCAAGGCGCAGATATAATATTTACATCCGGAGCGACCGAGGCAGCTGGTCTGGCGTTGCATGGTCGCGCTCTTCGCTGCGCTGATGTCGAGCATGAAGCTGTCCGTGCGTGGTGCGAAACTGGCCTAAGCGTTGATAAATACGGGCAAATTTCAGTTCCTGAACCTGAAAGAAGCGCTGTGCAATTGGCCAACTCTGAAACGGGTGTTCTCCAATCTTTGCCCGAAGGTGTGGCGGTGTGCGATATGACCCAAGCCTTTGGAAAACTGCCTGTTGCCTTCAATTGGACGGGGGCTCAAATGGGGCTGATCTCAGCGCATAAAATAGGAGGCCCGAAAGGGGTCGGTGCTTTAGTGATCAAGCGTGGAACCGAACTTGCAGCCCAGATCAAGGGCGGAGGCCAAGAAATGGGGCGGCGCTCGGGCACTGAAAACCTTGTTGGTATCGCCGGTTTTGGGGCCGCCGCAGAGGCCGCGATCCGCGATGTGGAGCAGGGTCTTTGGGACCATATTGAAAAACTTAGAAACATTCTAGAAAATAGTATTGAACAAATATCGGCGTCGACTATTTTTATAGGCAAATCACGATCTAGATTGCCTAATACGTCCTGCATTGTGACCGAGGGCTGGAAAGGTGAGACACAAGTGATGCAAATGGATTTGGCCGGGCTGGCTGTTTCTGCCGGATCGGCGTGCTCAAGTGGCAAAGTAAAAGAAAGCCGCGTTTTGCAGGCTATGGGATTTGGGGCAAGCAGCACGGGGTCTGTCTTGCGGGTAAGTTTGGGGCCTGATACCCGACAAAAAGACATCGACTGGCTGGTTGAAAGCTGGTCAAAGCAATATAAAAAATGGGCTGATCGCGCTATGGTAGCTAAAGATGAACAGGAGACCTTGAATGGCAACTTTGGATAAAATCGAGGTCAAAGACGGGGTCGATCAAAAAACTGTGGAAGCAGTTCATGAGGTTGGTCAAACCTATAAGCACGGCTGGAATACTGAGATTGAAATGGATTATGCCCCGAAAGGCGTAAACCCAGATATTGTGAAATTAATTTCCAAGAACAATGACGAACCACAGTGGATGACAGACTGGCGCTTGCAGGCTCTTGAACGGTGGGAGCGGCTGAAAGAGCCTACATGGGCGATGGTCAGCTACCCCGAAATAGATTTTCAGGACATTTATTATTATGCCCGTCCAAAATCCATGATCGAAAAGCCAAAATCTCTGGATGAGGTCGATCCAAAATTGCTTGCCACCTATGAAAAACTAGGCATTCCCCTCAAAGAGCAAATGATTTTGGCGGGGGTCGAGGGTGCGGAAAATGCCCCGGCCGAAGGCCGCAAAGTCGCTGTCGACGCCGTGTTTGACAGTGTTTCCGTCGGCACCACTTTTCAAGACGAGCTCAAAAAAGCAGAGGTTATATTCTGTTCAATTTCCGAGGCGATTAAAGAACACCCGGATCTCGTTAAAAAATACTTGGGTACGGTTGTTCCAGTGTCGGACAACTATTTTGCCACCCTCAACAGCGCCGTTTTTTCGGATGGATCGTTTGTCTATATCCCACCGGGCGTCCGCTGCCCGATGGAACTGAGCACCTATTTTAGGATCAATGCAGAAAATACAGGGCAGTTTGAGCGCACTTTGATCATTGCCGATAAAGGCTCTTATGTCAGTTATTTAGAAGGCTGCACTGCGCCAAAGCGTGATACCGCACAACTGCACGCTGCAGTGGTTGAAATCATTGTCGAAGAAGATGCAGAAGTTAAGTATTCGACAGTTCAAAACTGGTTCCCCGGGGATGAAGAGGGCAATGGCGGAATTTATAACTTTGTGACCAAACGAGCAGATTGCCGCGGCGATCGTTCAAAAGTGATGTGGACGCAGGTGGAAACGGGCTCTGCGGTCACGTGGAAGTACCCGTCCTGTATTTTGCGCGGCAATGAATCACAGGGCGAGTTTTATTCGATTGCAATCGCCAATAATCACCAACAGGCAGATACCGGCACGAAAATGGTGCATCTTGGGCAAAATACAAAGTCCCGCATCGTCTCCAAAGGTATCTCAGCCGGGGTTGCACAAAATACTTATCGCGGTTTGGTGTCCATGCATCCAAAAGCCAAAAATAGCCGAAATTACACTCAATGTGACAGTTTGCTCATTGGTGGTAAGTGCGGGGCGCACACTGTTCCCTATATCGAAGTCAAAAATAACTCTTCGCGGGCCGAGCATGAGGCAACGACCTCAAAAGTAGATGATGACCAGCTCTTTTATTGCCGTCAGCGCGGCATGGATGAGGAAGCAGCCGTGGCCTTGGTTGTGAACGGGTTTTGTAAAGAAGTCCTGCAAGCGCTCCCAATGGAATTTGCCATGGAGGCACAGCAGTTGGTGGCAATATCGCTTGAAGGGTCAGTTGGTTAGAGAAGCAATCAGGGTTTTAATTTCTCATCAAACCAAAGGAATGAGATTTTGAAAGCCACTTATAAATAACCCAAAAGGATTTGGGAAAATATCTCACAAGGAAAAAATATCTCACAAGGAAAAGGATGCAGCAGATGATTATCACCACCACCCCCAATATCGAAGGGCGAACAATCAAGGAATACAGGGGAGTCGTGGTCGGTGAAGCGATCATGGGCGCCAATGTGGTGCGCGATATCTTTGCATCGATCACAGATGTGATTGGAGGACGGTCAGGCGCCTATGAAACAAAATTGGCCGATGCGCGTGAAGTCGCAATGCAAGAACTGGAAGAAAGCGCAAAAAACAAAGGTGGAAACGCTGTTGTTGGCGTTGATTTAGATTATGAAGTGGTGGGGCAGTCGATGCTCATGGTGTCCGTAAGCGGAACGGCGGTTGTAATTTAACGCGAACCGTAACATAGACAGTCCATAAAGACCCGGTGAAGGAAACTGGAATGCTGGAAATAAAAAACTTACACGTTTCTTTGGAAGAAGAAGACAAACAAATCCTGAAAGGTGTTGATCTCAAGGTTGAGGCCGGCAAAGTGCATGCCATTATGGGCCCTAACGGATCTGGGAAATCAACACTTTCATACGTTTTAAGCGGCAAAGCTGGTTATCAGGTCACCGAGGGAAGTGTAACGCTTCGGGGCGAGGAAGTGCTTGATCTTGAACCCGAAGAACGGGCTGCCGCAGGTCTGTTTTTAGCGTTTCAGTATCCGGTTGAAATACCCGGGGTTGGAAACATGACCTTTTTACGCACGGCATTAAATTCCCAGCGTAAGATGCGCGGAGAAGAAGAAATGAGTGCGGCAGAGTTCCTTCGAGTTGTGCGGGAAAAAGCGAAAAGTTTGAAAATTGACGCGGATATGCTGAAGCGTCCGGTCAATGTGGGCTTTTCCGGCGGTGAAAAAAAGCGGAATGAAATTCTTCAAATGGCTCTTCTAGAACCTAAAATGTGCATTTTGGATGAAACCGATAGTGGCCTTGATGTCGATGCCATGAAGCTTGTTGCGCGTGGAGTTAACGCTTTGCGGGATGAAAATCGCGGATTTTTGGTCATTACCCATTACCAACGGCTGTTAGATCACATTGCGCCTGATGTTGTTCACATTATGGCCGATGGCAAGATTGTGAAAACAGGCGGTCCTGAACTTGCTCTAGAAGTCGAAACTAATGGCTACTCAGACATTCTTGCGGAGGTCGCCTAAATGGGGTTTGTCGAGCCTAATAACGCGTTGCTTGATCTCTGGCTGGACCGCGCAGAAAATCAAACTGATAAAGGTTGGTCAGGTCAACAGCGTGCAGACGCGCGGGCTCGCGTGCAAAAAATGGGCTTGCCAAACCGGCGTGATGAATACTGGAAATATACACGGCCAGATAGGCTGACTGAGGCAGCGGTGCCCACAGCGGAGCTTTTGAGCAGCGAAGATCAAGAGATATTTTCGGGCTTTGAGCAAATTAAAATAGTATTTGTCGACGGAGTGTTTTCGCCAGAATTATCGGATGCACTGGACGGGCATGATGTGAGCATTGAGCTTTTATCACAAACCCGAACTCAAGAGGGACATTGGGCGTCGGATATTTTTGGCCAATTAGAAGCTGCCGGACAGTCACCGGTTGAACGCCCTTTGGCGGCGCTGAATACTGCCTTGGCCGAGGACGGAGTTTTGGTCCATGCAAAGGGCGCCACATCAAAGCCTGTGCATCTAATTTATTTGCGGCAAAACCAAAGCTGTGATGTGATGCTTCATCATGTTGTAAAAGTGGATAGCGGGGCGTCTTTATCTTTCTTGGAAAGCGGCGCTGTTGGAGCACGCAGCAATTTGGTGTTGGAAACGGATATCGAGGCTGCGGGAAGTTTCCATCATGTTCGAATTCAAGGCCGCGATCATCAACGGCTTGCGTCCACGCACCAATTTGCGCGGTTGAGACAGGAAAGTACCTTTAAGTCTTTCACACTGACCGCAAACGGTGCGCTGACCCGCAATGAATGCGTTATTGAACTGCTTGGTGATGATGGCATTGCCCATGTGGCAGGCGCCTGCGTTGGGGATGGGGATTTTGTGCACGACGACACTGTCTTTGTCACCCATGATGCAGTGGGATGCGAAAGTCGTCAGGTCTTTAAAAAAGTGCTCAGAAACGGCGCGACCGGTGTGTTTCAGGGCAAGATTTTAGTCAAGCAGGATGCCCAAAAAACGGATGGCTATCAAATCAGTCAATCCCTGTTGCTAGATGAGGACAGCCAGTTTCTTGCCAAGCCTGAATTAGAAATCTATGCCGATGATGTCGCGTGTTCGCACGGCTCTACATCTGGCGCGGTGGATGAAGATGCACTCTTTTACCTTCGCTCTCGCGGTGTTCCAAAAGCACTGGCGACCGATATGCTTACATTGTCTTTTCTGGCCGAAGCGGTTGATGAAATCGACGATGCGGAATTGATCAATAGCGTCGTTGAATGGCTAGAAGGCTGGCTTGAAAGGCGGCGCACTTAAAATGTCTTTACTTGGGAACATTTTAAAAAGTTACCGTCGTCCACGGGCCGTTATTGCAGAATTTATGGACGGTGGAGCCCGCGAAGACCGAGCGTTGGGGTTCTTGGCCGGCGGCTGTGTTATTACCTTTATTGCTCAGTGGCCGCCATTGGCCAGACAAGCCTATATTGAAGGTCAAGAGCTTGATATGTTGATGGGGGCAGCATTATACGGCTGGATTTTTCTGGCGCCATTGTTGTTCTACATTCTGGCTGGCCTAGTTCAGTTTGTTGGGTATCTTTTGGGATCAAAACGCTCGGGCGTGCAAACACGAACTGTGATATTTTGGGCCTTTCTGGCCACAGCCCCGCTGTTGCTGGTTGTGGGTGTCATCGAGGGTTTTCTTGGGCCCTCTACTGCGAAAACCTTTGTTGAAGTGATCTGGCTGGCAAGTTTTATTTGGTTTGTCGTCGCTGGTCTTCGGTTTAAGGGACACCAGACAGGATGACGCCTAAAGTCAATATTCAACTGCTATTTCGCCAAAGTTTTGTTGAACCCAAAACTGCTGCGAAGCAATTTTTGGCGCTTGATCTGTCCTATGATGCGATTTTTTCTTTGTTTTTGGCCTCGGTCTGCGCCAGCACCGTTTTGATTTTTGGCTTTGATACTGTCTTTTATGGTGCAGATGCCCGCGTTGGATTGCTTGGATCACCTTGGCAATTTGCGGCGATTGTTGCCGTGCTTACATTGGCCACTGCCATTGGTATTGCTTGGATTGGACAAAAGATGTCCGGGCAAGGAAGTTTCCGTCTGGTGATGGCTTTAATTGCTTGGCTGCAAGTTGTGCGGTTGGGCATGCAAGTGGTGTCTTATTTTACGCTTATATTGCCGACACTACTGGTCACATTTGTACAATTTGGCTTAATAGGATGGTCGTTTTGGATCTTTATAGCCTTCATTGATGAAATGCATAAGTTTGACAATATGATGAAATCTGCGCTGGTGGCGTTTTTGGGAACCATGGTCGGCATGCTTGGCCTCTTTTTTATGATCTCATTATTTGGTATTTTCGGGGGCGGCGGCAATGGTATTTGATGTTGAAAAAATCCGTGCCGATTTTCCCATTTTGCACCGGCAGGTGAATAATAAACCACTGGTTTATCTGGACAATGGGGCATCATCCCAAAAGCCGAAAGTGGTAATTGATGCGATCTCTAATGCCTATTCGAACGAGTATGCAAATGTGCACCGCGGGCTGCATTTTCTCAGCAATCTGGCAACGGATAAATATGAGGCAGTACGCGGTATTGTCGCGAGATTTCTAAATGTTTCTGATGAAAATGAGATTGTTTTAAACTCGGGCACTACCGAGGGGATAAATACAGTTGCTTATGGCTGGGCAATGAACATGATGCAGCCGGGCGATGAAATAGTTTTAAGTGTTATGGAGCATCACGCCAATATTGTCCCCTGGCAATTTTTGCGTGAACGATATGGCATTAAGCTAACTTGGGTTGATGTCGACGAAAGTGGCGCGCTTGATCCGCAAGCGGTCATTGATGCTATTGGGCCCAAAACCCGGCTCATAGCCGTCACCCATATGTCGAATGTGCTTGGGTCCAAAGTCGATGTGAAATCCATCTGCTGTGCGGCCGCAAGCCGGGGCGTGCCGGTCTTGGTCGATGGTTCGCAGGCCGCAGCACATATGCCTGTGGATATTACCGAGATAGGCTGCGATTTTTATGCGATCACGGGTCATAAGCTCTGCGGGCCTTCGGGGTCTGGGGCAATCTTTATCCGAAAAGACAGGATGCTTGAAATGCGCCCGTTTATGGGCGGCGGTGATATGATCCGCGAAGTACACAAAGACAATGTTATCTATAATGATCCGCCGATGATGTTTGAGGCCGGAACGCCCGGCATTGTGCAAACCATAGGCCTTGGTGTGGCGCTGGATTATCTGATGTCTGTGGGCATGGGCAACATCGCGGCTCATGAAGACGAATTGGTTGCCTATGCTGCAAGCAAACTGCGCGCGCTAGAGTGGCTTACCTTGCAAGGAAGCGCCAAAGACAGAGGTGCCATTTTCTCTTTTACTATGGCAGGGGCCGCACATGCACATGACATTTCAACCATTCTTGATAAAAAAGGCATCGCCGTGCGGGCAGGGCAGCATTGCGCGGGGCCGCTGATGGATCACCTCGGCATAAATGCATCCTGTCGCGCGTCATTTGCATTTTATAATACCAAACAAGAAGTCGATGCCTTGGTTGATGGTTTGCATTTGGCCAAAGATTTATTGGGATAGGCTCCTCATTTAACCGTTGCGGGCTGTGAGCCCAGCCGCTATACCGCAGCGCAAAGGCACCCGTAGCTCAGCTGGATAGAGCGCTGCCCTCCGAAGGCAGAGGCCAGAGGTTCGAATCCTC
>CABZJG010000016.1 GCA_902525995.1 Paracoccaceae bacterium
TTCGCATTTTTTGACCTCGCAGCGGGGGGCTGCAGACGCGTGCATGCGCCGCAATTTTGCTGCGCTATTTTGCGCAGCCTACAATCAAATTATGCATAAAACACGCCCGCTGTCACATGAAATCATGACATCCAGAAGAGGTTGAAACAGCTCAAACCTTAGGGTGTTGCGGTGGATTTTTCCCAGTCTGGCTCAAAACCCAAGACGATTGTTTCAGATGAAAGGCCTCTATTAAACAACCGGTTATGGGCCATCGTGGCCTGATAAAGCGCGCTTTGCTGGGCCAGCGGCGTCACCGTGCAGTCAAGATCAAACCGCTGCGCGTAGGCTTCAAATACCAACCGGCAGCTGCCCGCCTCCATCAGCTGCGGAGCCCCGCCCGATCCGGGGGGAAATGTGGCCGATAAAACATCCGAGAATTGACGGAACTTTTGGTAGTAGGTGGCGGAAAAAAACTGGATAGCCTGACTACGCGCCTGCGCCGGATCATTGGTTTTTCGCGCCATATGCAACATTTCTGGGGTTTGCGAATAGGTCGGCAATTTGTTCAAAATGGTGATCAAAGCCCCTAAAGAGGCATCCTGACCTGCGAGGTAAACCTCGGGCATTATGGCTGCATCAGGTCGGCCCTGATTGTCCCGCATCATCATCTGCCGCGTGTGGCATTGCCATTTGATAAACTTGTCCTTCATCGGGTGGTTTACATAGGTCTGGCCAAAAATTGATGCGACTGAACTCATGCTACGCCCCGTTCTTTTACAGTGGTAATCTTATAATCCCGATCATGGCTGAGGCTTGGAATACGTCCGCGCGCCTCGGCTACTTTATCTAGATCTATAGTGGCAAAGACAACACCAGGTATATCCCCGCCATCGGCAATGACCTCACCCCATGGATTAATCACCAGACTATGGCCATAGCTGGCGCCGCCACCGGCGATCTCACCGATCGCGCAGGCCGAGATCATAAAGCATCCATTTTCAATGGCTCTTGCGCGGTTTAAAATATGCCAATGGGCTTCGCCTGTTTTCTTGGTAAAGGCCGCAGGCGTGCATAAAATTTCTGCGCCAGCCTGCGCTAAATCTCTGTAAAGATTGGGAAACCTTAAATCATAACAAATTGTATGACCAAGCTGAGCATAAGGGGTTTGAACCAAGCTCATTGCATTTCCGGCTGCCACCCGGGCACTTTCGCGGTATACTTCAGTTGGTGAAATCTGCACATCAAAAAGGTAGATCTTATCATAACGGCTTTGAATATTACCTTGCTGATCCAAGATATAGCCGCGGTTTATGATTTTTCCATCACGGCCAGAGACCGCAATTGATCCGATCATAATCCAGATATTTTTTTGCGCTGCAAAATCTTGAAACGCTGCCAGAAACGGATGTTCTGCCTCTGGTGCATGTGGCGGAGTAAGGGCAGAGCCTTCACTTTTCAGACCGCCGCAGTATTCCGGCAAAAATAAAAATTCCGCGCCCGCTCTCACCGCTTGCTCGGCAAGTGGCATCGCTTCATCTACAGCCTGACCGATGGAGGGCATCGGCCGGGTTTGGAGGCAAGCGATTGAAAGCGGGCGCGGCATTTGGTTTAGAACTTCATATAAGCTTTTCTGAGATCCGACAGCGGATGGCGATCAGACATCTGAAACTTAATCAAAAGCTCACGGGCGATCATATCACGATCCTGCTGGTTATCCGGCAACTCAATCGTATTTGGAATGCGGACCCAGCCATTGTTGTTGCGGTCAAAAACCGCTGGCGCGCCCTCTTCATAGCCCATGTGGACATCTTCGAGCCAGTTCAGATCATCCCAACCCATAACTTCCATATATTTAGAAAGAAACGGAGTGATACGATTGTAATCCGGCACCAAGTTCACATCGTAACGATATCCGATATGTTGCCCAATTTCTTTTTCCCGTTCTGAGACAAGACCATCTGCGTCATTCAGAAACTGATCAACGTCAACGATCTCAGAGCCGCGGTACTGTGTTCCAGCCATAATTCAAGCCCTCCTTAAAGGTGATGATAATCTTCGACGCCAACCGTGTGGTTGGTACCGGCCAACGGAACACCGGCCATGGCCGACGCTTCCATAGTAAGCGCTGCAAGATCTTCTGGCTCAAGGCTGTGAAGATGGGTCTTGCCACAGGCCCGCGCAAAGAGCTGCGCTTCAATGGTCAATGTATGCAAGAAGTTATAGACACGCTCGGCAGCTTCGTCCGGATCAAGACGCGCGCGAAGAACTGGGTCTTGTGTTGCAACGCCCACCGGGCAACGCCCTGTGTGACAGTTGTAGCAATACCCAGGTTCTGCGCCCACCTCTTCAGGATAGTTCGCTTCAGGAATGTCCTTGTTACAGTTCAGCGCCATCATGGCCGAATGACCAATGGCAATCGCATCCGCGCCAAGTGCAATGGCTTTCGCCACATCCGCGCCGTTGCGAATACCGCCCGCATAGATCAAAGTGATCTGACCACGCTTGCCAAGATCATCAATCGCTTTACGCGCTTGACGAATGGCCGCAATGCCCGGAACGCCGGTATCTTCTGTTGCAAGGTGCGGACCGGCACCTGTGCCGCCTTCCATACCGTCGATATAGATCGAGTCTGGATCACATTTGACCGCCATGCGCACATCGTCATAAACGCGCGCCGCACCCAGCTTAAGCTGGATCGGGATTTGCCAGTCAGTCGCTTCGCGGATTTCCTGAATTTTAAGCGCAAGATCGTCCGGACCCAGCCAATCAGGGTGACGGGCCGGTGAACGTTGGTCAATCCCGGCCGGAAGCGAGCGCATTTCAGCAACCTGATCGGTCACTTTTTGGCCCATCAGGTGGCCGCCAAGACCAACTTTACAGCCCTGACCGATAAAGAATTCAACACCATCCGCCAAAACAAGGTGGTTCGGGTTAAAACCGTACCGCGATTGGATACACTGATAGAACCACTTTGAGCTATAGCGGCGCTCATCCGGGATCATACCGCCTTCACCAGAACAGGTTGCTGTTCCGGCCATGGTTGCGCCCCGTGCAAGCGCTGTTTTGGCCTCATAACTCAAAGCGCCAAAGCTCATGCCGGTGATATAAACCGGTATATCCAGTTCAATCGGGCGTTTGGCACGCGGGCCGATGACCGTACGGGTTTCGCATTTTTCGCGGTAGCCTTCGATCACAAACCGGGTCAGCGTTCCGGGCATGAATGTAAGATCATCCCAATGGGGGATTTTCTTAAACAATGAAAATCCACGCATCCGGTAGCGGCCAAGCTCGGATTTGATATGGATGTCATCCATAACGCGTGGTGGGAAGATAAAGCTGTCACCAATGCGGTTTACATCGCGATCAAGCTGTTTTGTGGTGGGCATATCGCCGTCAGCCATGGGTCAGATCCTTTCCGGTGACTTAAAGAATGAGTTTCTTTTCAGAGGGTTCAAGATTGTCGTAGTTCCAAAGCTGTTTTCCAGCGACAATCTTTGTGAAGTGGTCAACGCCTTTTTCCGGCATCAAACCATATTGTGTCAGCTTACGTGTAAGCCATGCCTTATCAAGATTGGTGAGTTCCGCCTCGACCGCATCTACACCACACGACTTAATGTCGCCACCGACGTAAATCGTACCATCATACATCGAGTCGCCAAGGTTTTTGCCTGCATTTCCGCACACAACCATACGGCCCCGCTGCATCATGAAGCCAGACAGCGCGCCGGTATCACCGCCGACAATAATTGTGCCGCCTTTCATATCGATGCCTGTACGCGAGCCAACAGAGCCGCGGCACACAAGGTCGCCGCCACGAATAGCGGCACCAAATGTCGAGCCTGCGTTCTTTTCGATCATCACAGTTCCGGACATCATGTTTTCGCCGCATGACCAGCCAACGCGGCCATTGATGCGAATATTGGGGCCATCGATAAGACCGACACCGAAATAGCCGGTAGAGCCTTCGATAATCAGGTTGAGCTTGCTGAGAATGCCCACCCCGAGCGAGTGCTTTCCGCGCGGGTTTTGCAGCACGATAGTGCCGTAGCCTTCCGCCATCAGCTCGCGGATACGTCCGTTGACCTCGGTTGTGGTCATATCCACAGTGTCAATTTCAGTGCGTTTGTTGAAATCCACTTCGGGCGCCCACGGATATGTGAACCGCTCTTCTGCATCCGGATCAAATTCAATATGCAGGGACTTTCCGGTCAACTGCTCGGTTCGCATTCCAAGCGCGGTAACGCGCTCTTCCTGGCTCATTTGCTTTAGTTCAGCATCGCTTACGCTTGCCATACTCGAACCTCCTCATCATACGGGTCATAGGTGTCAATTTCTTCTGGAAGTATCGCGCGGATCGCCACCTCTTCTGAGGCCATCGCGATCAGATCGTCACTTTCGTAAAGTACAAGCGGCTTGGCAGCCATTGTGTCTTTCGCCATTCCAAGTTGGTCTTTGGTGGCCACGAGATAGGTGAACACACCATCAATTTCCTCGATCGAATTGCGCAGAGACTGCTCTAGCGTGATGCCATTGGCCAAGTTGTGCGCCGTGTAAACCGCCAGCAACTCGCTGTCACAGTTCGACATAAAGCGGTGGCCCTTGCGTTCCATTTCGCGGCGCATAATCCAGTAGTTTGTAATCTGGCCATTGTGGACAACACTGACATCATTATATGGAAACGCCCAGTAAGGGTGCGCCGAGCGGATATCCACATCGGACTCTGTTGCCATACGAGTGTGGCCAATGCTGTGGGTTCCTTTAAATTTATCCAACCCATAAAGGCCAGCCACATCCGCAGCATCCCCAAGGTCCTTGATCAATTCGAGCCCATTTCCAAGAGACAGAATTTCAACACCTTCGGTTTCCTCGATGTGCTCTGCCATTACCGATGTATCACCTTCATGGCCCAGCACGAAACGGAGCGCATATTCAGTGACACTTTCCTTGCTTTTCACAGCTGCGCCGTGCTCTGCCAGAATTTCTTCCACTGCGGCAATGCGATCTACAATCACCTGATGGATACCGCGGCCTTTATGCATATCCTCGGCTTCTGCCACTTTGAGGCGCATAATGTAGTCGCCTTCGGTTGGCTTTCCATAAACCGCGTAACCGGTCGAGTCCGGCCCCCGGTGCTTTAGGGCCTGTAACATCGCGGTCATTTCGCCCCCGACATTAGAGCTTTTGCCCTTGTGTATAAGTCCTGCGATTCCACACATTTTTAGAAACACCTCCTTTTGATTGCGTGTTAGATGTGGCGGGCTATACCGCCCGCCCGGTTTAATTGTTGTCGTGCTTTATGGCAGACATTCCATGTAGGTATCGTTGTCCCAATCTGTCACTGTGGACATGAACCGTGCATATTCATCGTATTTATATTCATGGAAAAGACGGTACATTTCGCCCGGCATACCGCGCTGAACGACTTCGCTATTTTCCAGATAGGCAAGCGCTTCTCCAAGCGACATCGGCAGCTTTTTAACTTGCTTACCTTCTTTGATCGCTTCGTAGATGTTGCGCTCTTCTGGTGCGCCCGGATCAAGCTTGTTTGTGATCCCATCATCCATAGCGGCCAAAAGCGTTGAGCCCATCAAATAGGGGTTTACCATCGAGTCCACGGAGCGGTATTCAAACCGGCCCGGCGCAGAAACGCGCAGACCTGTGGTCCGGTTTTGAAAACCCCAGTCCGCAAAGACCGGTGCCCAGAAACCGGTATCCCAAAGCCGTCGGTATGAGTTCACGGTCGAGCAACCGATCGCTGTCAGAGCCTGCAAGTGATGCACAACGCCGCCGATGGCCTCAAGACCTTCTTTTCCTGGCATTTGCGGATCATCATCATCCGGCATGAAGGTGTTCTCACCACCCCGAACATACATGTAGTTGTCCGCCATACCTGGCAGATCATCAGGATCATTACCCGTTTTTACAAAATGGTCTTCGCCGCCACGCCACAAGGACATATTATGGTGACAGCCAGAGGCCGAAACCCCCATAAACGGCTTGGTCATAAAGCAGGCAAAGATGCCATTTTCACGCGCCACCTGAGCACAGATTTGACGGTATGTCGTAAGACGGTCTGCGTTGCGCAGCACGTCATCAAACATCCAGTTCAATTCCAATTGCCCTGGTGCATCCTCGTGATCGCCCTGGATCATATCTAGGCCCATTTTACGGGCATATCGGATCACCTGCATTGACACAGGCCGCAGGCTTTCAAACTGGTCAATATGATAGCAATAGGGCTTGGAATAACCGTCTTTTGGCTTGCCGTTTTCGTCAAACTTGAGCCACATCATTTCCGGCTCGGTTCCGATCCGCAAGCTCCGGCCATGCTTGGCTTTGAACTCTTCGTGCATGCGGCGCAGATTTCCACGACAATCTGATGTCAGAAACCCGCCTGGATCTTGCTTTTCTTCACGGTTGCGAAACAAAGTACAATAAAACCGGCCAATTTGAGGCGCCCAAGGCAACTGCATAAAGGTTTCTGGCTCTGGAATACCGACAAGTTCAGCCGCTTCTGGACCGTAGCCCAAGTAATTTCCCGCGCGGTCGGTGAAGAGGTTCACTGTTGCGCCATATACCAGCTGAAATCCTTTTTTGGCGACCGATTCCCAATGATCTGCGGGAATACCTTTCCCCATGATCTTACCGGTTACCGAGACGAATTGCAGATAGAGATACTCAATCCCCATCCGATCAATCATTTCCCTGACTTCTTTGATTTTTTCGTCGCGCCCTGGCGCTTCGACAAATTTCTCAAGATCTGTTTCAGCCAATTTTCTTACCCCTAGGTTTGTTGTTTGTTTCCTTGGTTGCAACCAATTTTTATGGCAATTTGGTCAGTGTATCAGCTCCATGGATAGGGGCTATTAGACACAGGATGTAGATTGCCTTTCTCAAAACGATCAAATCGGAACGGCTCGAGCAAATCCTGCGTTTCGCCCAGCACCTCATCTGCGATCAAATGACCAACGCCCAACATTTTCCAGCCATGATTGCTATCGGCAATTAGTGTTGCATTGTCGTGAAAATGGTCAAACACAGGGAAGCTGTCGGCGGTAAAGCAGCCAATTCCACCCGAGGCTTCCCGGTGATATTTTCCCATCATCCCCTCAAACCGCGCATGGCAATGCGCTAGGGCTGAAACCCACATATGGGCAAAGTTATCAGAGGCAACAAACTCTGGCGACGAAGGCCCGTAAGGATCAATCTTCACCTCATCAACCGCTGTGTCGACCTTATAGGGCGACGCGCCACCCTGAATACCGCCAAAATGCCAGTCGGGTTTATAGTAAATGCCCCACATTTCATCCGTGATCAGCGAGCCGTCCACACAAGACTTCAACGGTGCATCGGTATCTACATGGATCATCGGCGGCAGCTTGCCGTCGTTGGTTTGAAGCATTTCCGGCTCGACCTGAAGAACACCCTCTTCCAACTGCCAGAAGCGCCACATGTCGATGCCCTTGTGCACGTTGCCTTCCAAATCCTTGAGGGTGATCTGCTTGGGCATGCCCAGCATATTCCAAAAGTCACGCGCCCAAGGGCCCGGTGCAATAATGACGCGCTCGCAGGTCACTGTGCCGCGGTTGGTTTCGACCGCTTGAATGCTTGATGACCCGCTTTCGCTGACCAAGCTTTTCACTTCGACCCCAGTGATTATCCGCACGCCGCGATCTTCAACCTTTTTGGCAATCCCGTACATGGATTTGGTATTGTTCGAATAGCCGCCCCGCTTTTCGTGGAGCACCGAGGTAATCCCCTGTGCCTGCCAATCGCTGAACATATCTTTCATATACGCATCAGAAGCAGCCGCGCCTTCGATAAAGAGGCTTTCGTAGCCGATCTCTTGCTGTTGTTCATAAATCGAGCGCACATCATCGCGCATCGACTCGCTCGAGATTTGCAAATAACCCACCGGATGGTAGCTCAGCACCTCGGGGTCGCTTTCCCAAACGCCCACCGAATGGGCCATCAGCCGGCGCATCGCAGGTTGGAAATAATTGTTTCTCACAACACCGCAGGCGATGCCCGAAGCACCAGATGCAATGCCAGACTTATCAAGGACGACTATTCGGCCCTCAACCTCTTCTCCGCGTGAACTCAATCGCTCTGCCAAACGCCATGCTGTTGATAAACCATGAACGCCGGCACCGATAATCACATAATCTGCGTGATTGGGAAATGCCATCTGTTGTTAACTCCAGTTAGACCCAGCTTGAACCAGATATGGTCCGCTTATTTTTGTTGCTCACAAGTTTTCGCTTGGTTAAGCCAAAAGTCAACCTATTTTGATCCAATGCTTGCGTTTTTATCGGGTATACGCTTAAATTGGTACAGTATTGGAGTACTGTAGAAAGTATTTGCTGGATGAACAATGGAAAACGAAAGCTCGGGGCAAGCGATATTGCTGGCATGATACGCCGTGAAATATCGAACGGAAACTTACAGTTACATGACCGACTGCCCCCAGAGCGCCAATTGGCTGAAGCCTATAATGTTGCGCGTGGCACCATCCGCGAAGCTTTGACGCAGTTAATGGACAGCGGATGGGTGACAATCCGCCTAGGAAGCGGCACCTATGTGACCTATCAAGAGGAATTTTCAGAATCGACACCGATTCAATCCGCCAATCCGCTTGAATTAATGGATGCCCGATTAGCACTTGAGCCGCATATCTGCCGGCTTGCTGTCCTACACGGGCGGAGGGCCGATTTTGATCTTTTAGATGGCCTGTGCACCAAAATGGAACAAAGCCTAACTGACCCCGCAAGTTTTGCGGATGCAGATACCGAATTTCATCGCGCCCTTGCAAACTGCACCCGCAACACATTGCTGATCTGGATTATTGGCCAGATTACATCGGTGCGCAGTCAAGACGACTGGACGCGGATGCGGCAAATCACTTTAAATCAATCGATCATAATCCAATACAATGGCCAGCACCGGCAGATCTTAAACGCGCTGCGCACCCGCGAACCCGAACGGGCGGCAAAAATTATGAAAGAACATCTGGAAACTGCACGCCTGTCGCTGACGCGTGCAGCCGAAACTTAGGCAGCCAGCGGCTTTATGCCTTGGCAGATGTTTGCAGCCAATTCATATACAGCCGCTCGGCAAGCCGGTTAAATTCATCCATGTGGCGATCACAATCGGCCGCCAGCCGGTCAACCGCCCTCGGCCCCATCGCTTTTTCAAGAGCCTCACTATAGGCGGGTATCTTGGCCCAGTTCGCAACCGTATCCGGCTCGATCTCGACATGAAACTGAACAGAATAGGCGCGCGGCCCCCAGGCCATAGCTTGGACCGCACAATCGGGCGATGTGGCCAAGACCTCGGCCCCCTGGGGTAGTTTCGTCACTTCTGCGCTGTGCCATTGCAAACAGGCAAACCGATCAGGCAAATCATCCATAAAAATGCCCGTTGCGCCCATTTCGGTCATTTGAACATCCATCACACCAATTTCCGGAGTGCCGGCCGGACCAACACTGCCGCCCAGCGCCTCAGCCAGCAACTGATGTCCAAGGCACAGGCCCAAATAGGACATGCCCCGTTGCTCTACCGCTTCCCGGATAAAGACCTTTTCGTCCTTTAACCAAGGGTGTTCGTCTTCTTGCCAGACATCCATTGGCCCGCCCAGAACCCAGAGGGCATCATATCCATCAAGAGAGGGCAGCTGCGCGCCCTGATCGAGTTCAACCGTATCCCAGCTGTGCCCGTCTTCTTCTAAAAAACGGCGGAAAATTCCTGGGTGCTCGGCAGGTGCGTGTTGCAAGACAAGTATGTGCATGTGGGACTCCTAATTTGCCTAAAACATAGGCAGCGTTCTTGGATTGTTGCAAGTATTCAGCGAAAGCTTGATGGGGTACGGCCAAAATATTCTGAAAATAATCTGGAAAAATGAGACGAATTAGCAAACCCGGTCGCTAGCGCAACTTCTGTCAATGACAAAGCTGAGTTTCTGATTAAACTCAACGCCTTATCTAATCTCATATCACGATAGTATCCCATTGTTGAACGCCCAAATCGCTGCTTGAAAAGACGATTTAACTGGCGCGGCGAAATGCCCACCATCACCGAGAGCTGCGCGAGGGATATCGGATCGGCCACATGGCTTTCCATGGCTTTAACAGCGTCTAGAATCAGAGCATTATTTGACCCGACCCGGGCGGCAATCCCACCCCTTTGCGGCCCCACTGACGGGCGAATTTCCGTATGCATGAACCAGTCGCTGACCAGACTGGCAAAAAGGCTCCCGTGGTGCTCGGTGATCAGGGCAAGCATTAAATCCAAGGCCGCTGTCCCACCGGCGCAAGTTAGGCGGTCGCGGTCCATCACATAGAGCGTGCGCTCTAGCAATAGATGGGGCGAAATTTCGGCCAAAGCTTCGGCGTGCTCCCAATGGACGGTCATGCGCCGATCGCCCATAAGCCCGGCGCTGGCCAAAATCACTGGCCCGCCTGACACACCGCCCAAGCGTGCCCCAAATCTTGACATCCTGCCCAGCCAGTTGAAAACAGCCTTATTGTCAAACAGCGCCGGATTTCCGCCGGCCACAATGAACAAATAATCTAGCTCTATGTGATCGTGAATGGACTGTTGCGGTGTGACGCTGGCAGCGCCGGAGCTTTGCACCGCCAGGCCGTCAAAGCTGATGTTGATCACTTCGTATAAATTACGCCGACTAAGGGTATTGGCCGCGCGAAACGGCTCTACGGTTGACGCATAGGACATCAGAGCAAATCCTTCGATTGGTAAAACACCAATACGGTAGGCTTCTAAAGATGAACCAAAATTTTCCATAACAGAAATATAAATGACTATTTTAGAAAAGTATAGTTATCCGAATCCAGAAACCCTAAAGAAGCAACATCTAAAGGGCGCGATTATGCGATATTCCGCATTCGAAATTCTAAAACAAGGTCTCAGCGGCAACAAGGGCTGGAAACCGGTCTGGCGCGAACCAGAGCCCAAAGCCGAATATGATGTCATCATTGTCGGTGGCGGCGGTCATGGTCTGTCCACAGCTTATTATTTGTCCAAGGTTTTCGGAATGCGCAACATTGCCGTTTTGGAAAAAGGGTGGCTTGGATCGGGAAATATCGGGCGGAACACCACAATCATCCGTTCGAACTATATGATGCCGGGCAATCAGCCCTTTTACGAATTCTCTCTCAAATTATGGGAGGGCCTTGAGCAGGACTTCAACTATAATGCGATGGTCAGCCAAAGATCCATCTTGAACCTGTTTCATTCCGACCCGCAGCGCGATGCCTTTGTGCGCCGCGCCAATGCGATGATTTTATCTGGCGCGGACGCTGAACTCGCCGATGAAGCGCAGTTGCGCCGCGAATTGCCCTTTCTGGACTTCGACAATGCGCGCTTTCCAATCAAAGGCGGGCTGTATCAACGGCGCGGCGGAACTGTGCGCCATGACGCTGTGGCTTGGGGATATGCACGCGGCGCGGACAGCCGCGGCGTCGATATTATCCAAAATTGCGAGGTCACCGGATTTGATATTGAAAACGGTGTTTGCACCGGTGTGCAATCTTCCAAAGGGCGGATCCGGGCCAAAAAAGTTGCGGTCTGTGTTGCCGGTTCTTCCAGCCGCGTGATGTCACTGGCTGGCATGCGCCTGCCCATCGAAAGCCATGTTCTGCAGGCTTTCGTCACCGAAGGTCTTAAACCAACTCTCCCTGGCGTTATTACCTTCGGGGCAGGCCATTTTTACGTGAGCCAGTCCGATAAGGGCGGGCTTGTGTTTGGCGGCGATATTGACGGCTATAACACCTATGCACAGCGCGGTAATCTGCCCGTGGTCGAAGATGTTGCCGAAGGCGGCATGGCTATTATGCCAATGATTGGCCGCGCGCGTTTGCTGCGCAGCTGGGGCGGAGTGATGGATATGTCCATGGATGGATCGCCCTTTATCGACAAAACCCACATTGACGGGCTCTATTTTAATGGCGGCTGGTGCTATGGCGGGTTCAAAGCAACCCCGGCCAGCGGCTATTGCTATGCCCATTTGCTTGCCAATGACACCCCGCACCCGGTGGCCAAAGAAATGCGGCTGGACCGGTTTAAACGCGGCCACATCATTGATGAAAAAGGACAGGGCAATCAGCCCAACTTGCACTGACATGATCCATTATCAGCCCATACACCCCAGCCTTGAGCGCGCCATCCAACCAAATTTGGTGTGGCGGTTTGATCTGCTTAAGAGGACAGCTTTATGATTATCAACCACCCTCTTTTAGGCCCAAGAGATGCAGCAGAATTTGTCTATCTGGGCGATGCCGCATTGATCGACAGACCTGATCCAGAGGCGGAAAACGCCGACGAGAAATTTTATGAGTACGGCTATCTTCGCGACAATCCTGCAGGTGAGCATCAAGAGCTTTGGTATCACGAACAGGGCGATCGGTCTTGGCTCGTGGTCACCAGAGACACTCTTACCCATGAAATTACCAGTGTTAAACTGGCCCGCGATGAGGCCAAAAAACGGGGACGCGACAAATGAGCCAGCAAACCCATCGGATCAGCGGCGGTCTGATCGACAGATCAAGCACCCTTGGCTTTACCTTTAATGGCAAACCAATGCAGGGCCATCCCGGGGACACATTGGCATCAGCGCTGTTGGCCAATGGTCAGCGCTTGGTGGGCCGCGGCTTTAAATACCACAGACCCCGGGGCATCTTTACCGCCGGATCAGAAGAGCCGAACGCCTTGATTGAATTGCGCTCGGCCCCCCACCAAGAACCCAACACACGGGCCACTGTAACCGAATTGTTTGACGGGCTTACAGCCACCAGTCAAAACCACCGCGGACCGCTTGAATTTGACTTTATGGCGGTAACCGACCTGCTGTATCCGTTCTTAAGTATCGGTTTTTATTACAAAACTTTCATGTGGCCCAAGGCGTTTTGGGAAAAGATATACGAACCTATCATTCGCAGTTCAGCCGGGCTTGGCAGTCTTTCCATGCAAGAAGACCCGGATACGTATGACAAGGGTTTCTTGCACTGTGATCTTTTGGTGATCGGCGCGGGGCCTGCGGGTCTTGCTGCGGCGCTGACCGCAGCGCGCAGCGGCGCGCAGGTCATTCTGGCCGATGAAGATCACCGCGCAGGTGGCCGCCTGAACGCCGAAACCTATGACATTGACGGCATCTCTGGCACTGAGTGGGCAGCGCAAACGCTGGCCGAATTAAGCGCGATGGACAATGTGCGCTTGATGGTCCGTACAACAGTTTACGGCGCCTATGATCATGGCGTTTATGGCGCGCTCGAGCGCTGCACCGATCATTTGGCAAGCTCGGATGGCAAACCGCGGCAAGTTTTGTGGCGGATTTATTCGAAACGCGCCCTGCTGACCGCGGGCGCAACCGAGCGGCCGATTGCCTTTGGCAACAATGACCGGCCGGGCATTATGCTGGCGGGCGCTGTACGCACCTATGTCAACCGCTATGGGGTGACCCCCGGCAAACAGGTGGCCATCTTTACCAACAATGACGACGGTTGGCGCACCGCAACAGATTTGGCAGCCAAGGGGGTTTATATCAGCGCAGTGATAGATGCGCGCGATATCGAGCCGCCCGCAACAGTTGCTGGCGCGGCGGTCTATATGGGCAGCAGCGTGGTTGACACTGCGGGCCGCAGAGGGCTGCACTCGATCACTTTGGCCTCTGGCGAACGGATTGAAAGCGATTGTCTGGCTATATCGGGTGGCTGGAGTCCAAATGTACATTTGACCTGTCACCAGCGCGGCAAACCGCAATGGCGCGATGACATTAACGCCTTTGTTCCCGGCGGCACCTTGCCAGCAGGTATGCAGGTTGCAGGCGCCGCCAATGGCGCCCTGTCCTTGGGTGCGGCGCTGCGGGATGGCGCCGATTGCGCGGCTCGCACACTCGCGGATCTCGGCATCAAAAGCAAAGCCTCCAAAGCGCCCACTGCCAGCGATGAAGCCCACCGCAGCAGCGCCTATTGGCATGTGCCCGAAAGCCGGCCGCGCGCTTGGCTGGATATGCAAAATGATGTCACCGTCAAGGATATCAAGCAGTCCTATAAAGAGGGCTTTCGCTCGGTTGAACATCTTAAGCGTTACACCACCTTGGGCATGGCCACAGATCAGGGCAAAACATCCAATATTCCAGCCCTGGCCATTATGGCCGAATGCACCGGCAAAACCATTCCCGAAACCGGAACGACAATCTTTCGCCCCCCCTATACGCCTATTCCAATGGGGGCTTTGGCGGGCCGCGCCCGCAGCAAGGATTTTCGCCCTTACCGTCTCACCCCAAGCCATAAATGGGCCGAAAACAATGGGGCGACTTTTGTGGAAACCGGAAATTGGCTGCGGGCACAATGGTTTGCGCGCCCCGGCGAAAAAGGCTGGCGTGACAGCGTCGACCGTGAGGTCGAAATGACCCACGCCTCGGTCGGTATTTGCGATGTGACCACGCTTGGTAAAATTGACATTCAGGGCAAGGACACCGCCGAGTTTCTTAATCATGTCTATACCAACGCGTTTTTGAAATTACCGGTTGGCAAAGTGCGCTATGGGTTGATGTTGCGTGAAGACGGCATTGCCTATGATGATGGAACCACCGCGCGGCTTGGTGAAAACCATTTTGTGATGACAACCACCACGGCGAATGCGGTGCTTGTGTTCCGCCGGCTTGAATTTGCCCGCCAATGCCTATGGCCGGGACTTGATGTGCATCTGATTTCCACCACGGATGGATGGGCGCAGTTTGCTGTGGCCGGGCCCAATTCGCGTAATCTTCTCAGCAAGATTGTGGATGCGCCTTTTGACCTTTCTAATGAGGCCTTCCCTTTTATGGCGTGTAGCGAGCTGACCATTTGCGGCGGCACGCCTGCGCGGCTCTTCCGCATCTCGTTCTCGGGCGAGATGGCTTATGAGATTGCGGTGCCCGCGCGGTTTGGCAATGCCATGATGGGCGCGCTGATGGAGGCGGGCAAAGAATACGATGCTGTTCCCTATGGGACAGAGGCCTTGGGTGTCATGCGCATTGAAAAGGGCCACGCGGCCGGCAATGAGCTTAATGGCCAAACCACCGCCTTGAACTTGGGGCTTGGCGGGTTTGTCAGCAAGAAAAAGGACTGCATCGGCAAAACCCTGTCACTGCGCCCCGAGCTAAACCGCGATGATGCCATCCGTCTTGTGGGCTTTAAGCCGGTGGATCATAGCCAGACTCTGCTTGCAGGATCACATTTCATCACCAAAGGCGAGACCGCAAATATGGCCAATGATCAAGGCTGGATGACATCGGTCGCCTATTCCCCCACATTCGGGCATTCCATCGGGCTTGGATTTATCAAGCGCGGCCATGAGCGCAAGGGCGAGATCATAAGAGTGGTCAACCCGGCACGCAATATCGAGGTGGAGGCCGAAATTGTATCGCCGCATTTCTATGATCCCGAAGGAGGGCTGCAACGTGGCTGATTTTACTTTAACCGCAGAGCCGTTTCTGGGGCGTTTCGAGCAGCACTATGATGATGTCAAACTGCGCGAAATATACGATGTTGCTGTTGTCTCTGCCGCCATCCCTTTGCGCAAATTGACCGCCGCCAAAAAAGCCGTGCGCGCCGCTTTTGGTGTGGATTTGCCCGAGGTGGGCCTGTCCGCACTCTCGCAAGACAGCGCTATGCGGATTTTACGCTTGGGCACAGATCAGGCCTTTGTGGTTTTTCCACGCGCGCAGCAAGATACCGGCGCCGAGCCACATATTGCTGATCTTCTGGGCGGTGTGTTCTACACCACTGATCAAAGTGATGTCTGGGTTACATTAGAGCTTTCCGGTGCAGGCGCACGGCGCGCTCTGGAACGGATTTGCCCGCTCAACCTTGCTCCAGACGCCTTTGGCATTGGCGCAGTCGCGCGCACCTCGATGGAGCATCTTGGCACTGTTATCATTCGCACCTGCGACGATAGCTTTTTGCTGATGTCGGCCAGTTCCTCGGCCCATTCATTTTTGCATGCGATTGAGACCTCGATCGCGAATACAGCCTAGACCCCGATGCGTTTGGCCGAAGCCCTTAGGTTAAACGCTCAAACTGATGGAGAATGCACGATGTATTTCGAAACACTTGATCGCAGCTCTGATCTGACCAACGGGGCATTAAATTCAAGTCGCAGCTTGACCACAGAGTTCGTTTTTTTAAGCCAAGACGCTTCCGTCAGCTTTGTCACCGAGAGCTGTATCGAGGTTTTGCGCACAGCTAACCATCTGATTGGAAATTATAAATACAGATGGTCGCATCATATTGGCGTTCCAAAAGAAATCGACAACTCGCTCTGCGGTCCGCATCAGACATTTGTTTTGGTTGGCGGCACGCATGCGCCCTGGCTGATCACCCCGGACCAGCTTAGCCGCATTAAGCCGGCGATACGCAATGCCGCGCGGGTCGGTGTCATCGGAGCGGGTGTTTTTGTGCTCTTGGCGGCCGGCGTTTTAAAAACACAGCGCGCGGCGGTGCATCCGCAATTTCATGTCAGCGTGCGCGAAAGCGGATATCTTGCAGATTTTGCTGAAACAACCACCTGCCACCATAAAACCTTAAGCAGCGCAATCAGTTCAGTGGCTGCGATTGCCATGCTGGTTGAATTGATCGGTGCGCGCGAAGGCGGCTATACCGAAAACGCGCTTCGCGAACATCTTGGATTGGTGCCGCCAGCCGAAAAAACCCAGTCCAAAGAACATTGGCGCTACAAGCGGCTTGCCGAGGGAAATATGGTGGTTTGCGAAGCTTTGGACATCATGGTCGACCATCTGGAAGATACGCTCACCGTCGGACAGGTGGCCAGGATCATGGGCGTGTCTGCACGGCGGCTTGAACGCAGTTTTGGCGACAAGCTGAGCCGCTCGCCGCTGTATGTCTATCGTGATCTGCGGCTTGAACGGGCACATGCGTTGCTTGAACAAACTGCCCTGCCAATTTCGGAAATTTCGCTTGCCTGCGGCTTTTCCACCACAGCGCTTTTGTCAAAATGGTATCGCCAAAAATTCGGCGCGCTTCCGGCCCATACGCGCAAGGCTGCCTTTATCGGCAAATGCGCAGCCTAGGGTGATTTGGGCAGGGTGGCATACCCCTGCCCCTATC
>CABZJG010000017.1 GCA_902525995.1 Paracoccaceae bacterium
AAAGGCACTTTGTTCTGAATGGCGAAAATGATTTTTGCCAACAGGGCACTGTCGCCTTGCCGCGCAACCTTTTGAAACGCATCGTTTGGTATCTAAAGTTAGTATATGTGATTGACATGCCTTTACGTCATAAAAATCCCCATCAAAGGCCGAAACTGGGCAAGCTGATGCGCAGGGTGCCGCACAGGTTTGACACGGAAAAGGGGAGGCCTTTGGTAGCTGAATTTTCCTATCCAGAGCGACGGCCCCTCGGAACGACACAAACAGGCCGGTTTGACTATGAACCAAAAGGCGAATTGGCGATATATGCATCTGGCCTGTTCTCAGCGCCCATTGATAAAAAGGTGCGTAGGGTGGGCCTTGAAAAGGAAATATTGGCTTTGCCTCTATCTTAGTGGCAAGAGCAGAAATCACGCGCTCGGACCACCGGTCCATTGGGTTTGACTGGCTATCCTGCATTTCTAAACTGTTTTTGAATTGATGCCAAAAATTGGGTTCATCAGGTCCGATCAAAAGTAAAGTGCGGCAATTTTCTGGAGCTTGGTCTTTTGGCGTAGGATTAAACCCGCCCATTATCTTTAGAGAGACGGACTGAACTTCGGTTATGATTTCATCAAAATTCACTTATGTCCAAATGGAAGCCATAGCGTCCACCTTAAACGGGTTGTGCGGTGATCTTGCCATTCTAGCCCCACATTTATTTTCTCATGCCCTTCTTGGGGCACGTCTGTGTAAGTTCCAAAAATTCGGTCCCAAATTGAAAGCGCAAACCCATAATTTCTATCGTGTTCTAGGCGAATTTTAGAGTGGTGTATCCTGTGCATATCAGGCGTAACGATGATCTTCCGCAAAACGGCATCTATAGGTTTTGGAATGCTTATATTGGCATGATTAAACATAGCTGTGCCGTTCAATAAGACTTCAAAAACAATAACAGCCAACGCTGCCGGACCAATGAGATAAGCCAAACCGATTTTCAAGAACATTGAAAGGGCTATCTCAACAGGGTGAAACCTAATTGCTGTCGTAACATCCATATCTTCATCAGAGTGATGCACCCTGTGTAGGCGCCAAAGAACTGGAACTTTGTGTGTAATAAGGTGCTGCACCCAAACAGAAAAATCCAGTACCAATACGCATATTGTGAATTCTACCCAAATGGGCCAATTCAGGTGGTTGAAAAGCCCTAAACCGGCTTGAGATGCATCTAAGGCCGCTCCAACTGCTAAGAGCGGCAGTCCAAAAGACAGTGCCCTCAGCATCAGCGCATTAATGGCTGTAATTGCCCAATGGGTGGGCCAACGAGATAGACGAGAATAAACGCGCTTGCGACGTGGCCAGTAACTTTCTAGCAACGCAAACAGCAAAAATAGAACTAAGAATGCTGAAAGCCGAATAGTAAGTTCATTTTCCATGACCTAAACCTAATCGTGCCGAGCAAAAGCTCAAGCGTTGTTAAGCGGTTTTCTATTCTTTTCGGATTAAAGATCCTACACCGTGTTCTGTGAACAGTTCCAGCAAACAAGCGTTGGGAGTACGGCCATCAAGAATGACAACAGCTCTTACACCATTTTCGACAGCTTTAAGCGCCGTTTCAGTTTTTGGGATCATACCTCCGGCGATGACCCCATCTTTTGTCAGGTTGATAATTTGATCAGAAGTCAATTCTGTCAAAACGTCACCCTTTAAATTTTTGACCCCATCCACGTCGGTCAACAATAGCAAACGGTCAGCTTTTAAAGCGGCCGCAATCGCGCCGGCAGCGGTGTCGCCATTAACATTGTATGTTTCGCCATTTTTTCCTGCCCCCAAAGGAGCAATCACTGGAATCAGATCATTATCAAACAATGTCTTTAAAACATCCGGATTGACCATTTTAGGGGTCCCAACGAGACCAAGATCAGGATTTGTCTGATCGCAAACCATTAGATTTGCATCTTTGCCAGATAGACCAACGGCCTGACCACCTTGATTGTTGATGGCTTGGGCAATTTTCTTATTTACGCGACCGGAAAGAACCATCTCAACAACTTCCATGGTTGCCTCATCGGTGACCCTTTTGCCGTTCACAAAATCAGACTTAATTCCTAGTTTCTCAAGCATTGTGTTGATCATGGGACCGCCGCCATGGACAATTACAGGATTTATTCCTACCTGCCGCATCAGTACGATATCACGCGCAAATGTGTCTAAGGTTTCATCGCTGCCCATCGCATGGCCGCCCAGTTTGATCACAACGATTGCGTCGTCATAGCGTTGCAAATAGGGCAAGGCTTCTGACAATGTGCGGGCAGTGGCAATCCAGTCTCGGTTCATAGCTGTTGTCTTACATATTAATTTTCGATGACAACGGTTTTCTATGATTGTGGCCAAATACGCAAGAGGGCCAATATCAACTGTTAAACAAGAGTAGCGATTGTGGTGCGCAGGGTTTCAATGCCCCAGCCTTTTTCTGATGAGGTTAGGATAAGCTCAGGAAATGCCGCAGGGTGCTTTGAGAGGGCAGCACGCACCTGCGCTAGTGTGGCCTCGCGTGCTGCTTCTTTGACCTTGTCCGCTTTGGTCAATATGCATTGAAAGGTTACTGCAGAGCTGTCCAAGAGGCTGAGTATCTCTTCGTCAACAGATTTGATGCCGTGCCGCACATCAATTAGCACAAAGGCACGACGTAAGGATTGGCGACCAGATAAATACTGTTTCAATAACCGTTGCCATTTTTCGACGACAGGCAAAGGCGCATTCGCATACCCGTATCCTGGTAGATCAACTAAATAATGACTGTCAGCAGCAGTGAAAAAATTAATTTCCTGCGTTCTGCCGGGGGTGTTTGAAGCCCGCGCTAAAGACTTTCTACCTGTCACGGCATTGATCAAAGTTGATTTACCAACGTTTGATCGCCCAGCAAAACAGACTTCCAATCTATCATCTGGAGGCAATGCAGACATAGAAACGACACCCTTAACAAAATCAGACTGCCGCGCAAATAAAAGGCGTCCCTTTTCGCTGTTTTGCGCATCAGGGCGCTCTGCCAAGGGAAATTCTAGTTTCATCAAGCAAGGCTTACTACATCACCGATAGTGATATTACCGGACGATATAGCAACAGCATACACATTGAAATCACGATGGTCCCACGTTTCTAAAGTGCCCAAAGTATCAGCATCGCGTTGTCCGGTTTCTGGGTTTGCAGTTGTTGCCATGCAGCGAACAACACGCTCGCGCACTTCAAAAACCGCACTGCCAATTTTTAATTGTTTGCCCAACCATTCAAATTCTTCCCAAGGCGCCAACCCATCAATCCATATATTGCCGCGCCATCTGGCAAGCGACAGGTCGCGTTCAAATTTTTGGCAAACGGCTCGATGTGATGCTAAATTTCCGATACTGATCGATGGGTAATCCGTGTCGGTCAATCCGTTTTGCTTGGACCGTACCAAGCGGGCCGATTGCGCCCTATTTGAAGGAACAAGAGGGCCCGCCCAATCAAGAAATTTGTGCTGCTCAAGGTTGGGATCAAAAGATAATTCCTGCAGATCGGGATGTTTCAGGGTCATAATGCCGGTGACTTCATCAAAACTGCTGCTAATCGCCATTAACCGAGGAGCTTTGGATCCCCGACTGAAATTTTGGCATGGTGCCCATGTCGTGCCATCGGCATCCGAGGCTTCATGGGCAACCGCCCACTCTCTATCCCAAGGCAACGTTGAACCTTCAGTGACTGCAACACTAGATAAGGCTTCACGACCATGCGACTTTATTGGATAACGCCAGATTTGTTCAACATGGGGCATTATTTTTTGTCCGGTTTGGTTTTCTTCTGAAAGCTTGATCTGATATTTCCAAACACATCAGGTTTATACCCTTGCGTTCGCATGATCAAATATTGCTGCGTGAATGTAATGGTATTGTTTGCGATCCAATATAGGACAAGGCCGCTGGCGAAGGTCCCCAGCATAAACATAAATACCCATGGCATCCAAGCAAAGATCATGGCTTGGGTGGGATCAGTTGGGGCAGGGTTGAGCTTTTGCTGTATCCACATTGATATCCCTAGCAAAATGGGCAAAACGCCTAATGAAACAATTGCAAAAAGCGACGAAGGGTCAGGTGGTGCAAAAGGCAGCAGTCCAAAAAGGTTCAAGATCGAAGACGGATCAGGAGCACTCAGGTCTGTAATCCACCCAACCCAAGGTGCATGGCGCAATTCAAGCGTGACGAAGATCACTTTATACAGGGAGAAAAAGATAGGTATCTGCAGTAGAATTGGCAAACAGCCTGAGGCAGGGTTAACCTTTTCCTTCTTGTAAAGAGCCATCATCTCTTGTTGTAGCTTTTGCCTATCATCTCCTGCGCGCTCTTTGATTTTTTCCATTTCAGGCTGCAGATTTTTCATCTTGGCCATTGAAACAAAAGACTTGTACGCCAAGGGGAATAGCAAAGTTTTAATCAGCAAGGTCAGACCAATAATTGCCCATCCCATATTTCCGATCAGCACATTCAGCCAGTGAAGAACCACAAATATGGGCCTAGTCAGGAAAAAGAACCAGCCCCAGTCAATACTATCGGTAAATCGATCAACTCCAGCTGACTGATACCCGCGGATAGCTTCCCATTCTTTTGCACCAGCAAAAAAGCGCGTGCTGACAGAAGCGGTTTGCCCAATAGCAACTGTTTGGCGCTGCAATACGGTTTCGGTTTGGTAAATGTCTGCAGCTTCGAAATATTTTGCAGTAGATCGGAAGCCGATACCCGATTGGGGTACGAGAGTGGTCATCCAAAAATGATCCGTAAAACCGATCCAGCCATTTTCAGCAACTTCTATCCGTTCGGCATGAGTACCTTCACGTTCGTCAATCTTATAGTCGCGAATATCATCATAGTTCTCTTCAGATAAATTGCCGTCTGACATGCGAATGAGACCCTCGTGAAGAATGAAGAAATTCTTGAGGTCCGAGGGCTCGCCATGGCGGCGGATCAAACCATAGGGGCGCAGATCAACGCTATTGGTAGAATTATTGAAAACTTGTTGTTCGATTGTGAACATGTAGTCATGGTCTACAGAGATAACGCGCCGAAACTGTACGCCGATATCATTGGTCCAGGTCAGTGTTACCGGCGCATCTAGACTTAGGACGTTATTGCCCTCCACGCTCCAAATCGTATCTGGAGTTGGCACTTGATCTGGAGCAGTTCCTGAAATTGCTGCCCAGCCAAAACTTGCATAATAGGCACTGCTTTCTCCGACAGGCCGCAGTAATGTGACATTATTTGCGCCCTCATCAAGAGTTACGCGATAGTCTAGCAGCGATAAGTCATCAATGCGCCCGCCTTTTAAAGAAATCGATCCACTAAGCCGATCCGTTTCAATTGGGATACGGGGGGCTTCTTGTGCAGGTGACACAGCCTGCGGTGCGGCTGTTTGCTCTGTTTCCGAAACAGATGGCAATGAGGGTGACTGATTTTGAGTTGCTTGGGCCTCAGGTGTGTCGGGACTCACGCTCACCGGTTCAGGTGGTGGGAATAGAACAAACCAAACGATAATCACCACAAAGCTGAGCGCTAAAGCCAGAATAAGATTTCTGTTTTGATCGTCCATAGTAGATTGCCACCCTAGCATATATTGTCTGCGCTGGGTTCAACAGAGTACGGTGGCAAAGGTCAAGAGGAGAACAGTGTTTTTATCGCTTTTGCTCGGCCTCTAAGTCTAATAATTGTGTTTTTTGCTTTGTCTTGGCATTAGTTCGCCCGTGAGCACTTGAATTGTTCAGCTAACATCCCTGCTTAAGCCGCAAAAATCAAACAATTTTGGGTCCAATAAATGCGAGGGCCTGGCATTCATGAGCGCGCGAAACATAACTTGTCTTCGACCTAGGCTATTTGCTTCCCATTGATCCAGAATTTGCTTTACTTGTTGACGTTGCAATCCGTCTTGTGAACCGCATAGATCGCAAGGAATTACGGGATACTTCATGGCATGGCAAAATTTTTCACAGTCAGATTCTGCCACATAGGCGAGCGGACGATATACAAAAAGGTCGCCTTCCTCGTTCAGTAATTTTGGCGGCATAGTCGCTAGGCGGCCACCATGAAACAGGTTCATGAAAAACGTCTCAAGGATATCATCCCGGTGGTGCCCCAGAACTACAGCGCTGCATCCTTCCTCGCGTGCTATGCGATATAAATTACCTCGCCGTAATCGAGAGCAAAGAGCGCAATATGTGCGCCCCTTTGGCACTTTATCAACAACGATAGAGTAGGTGTCTTGATATTCAACTCTATGCGGGACGCCCATTTTTTGAAAAAATTCTGGTAATACTGTTGCTGGAAATCCAGGTTGACCCTGATCCAGGTTGCAAGCCAATATATCAATGGGCAAGAGACCGCGCCATTTCAATTCATATAAAGCGGCCAAAAGAGTATAGCTGTCTTTTCCACCTGAAAGGCAAACGAGCCAGCGAGTACCCCGCTCGATCATGCCGTACTGATCTATAGCTTCACGTACATTGCGAATAATCCGCTTGCGCAGCTTTTTAAATTCGGTCGTCGCAGGCGCACCTGCAAAAAGTGGGTGGATATCGGTATCGTCATCAAGCATGCTGACGCTTTAGACTTTTCATTGTACCCAATCAAGGTGTTGGTTTAATCAGGGACTTCATCAGTTCCTGATCCACCCCAAGGATGACATCTTGCTATTCGGCGCAAACTAAGCCAACTGCCCTTTATTGCACCATGGCGATGCAAAGCTTGCAGTGCGTAGGCGCTGCATGTGGGGTGATACCTGCAGTTTCTGCCCACCAAAGGCGATAAAATCAATCGATAAGCACGGATTGGAAGTGATATGAGAAAAGCAAGGGGGCTCATCTCTTGGTGGACGCGTGAATTGTCGAAAGAGCTTGCCTCAGGTTGGATTTCAAGTCTGCAAACGAGGATCCAACCGTGGTTTGGGCACGACCAATGAGCACGTAGTCCCATCCGATAAAGCCAGATGTTGGTAAAATAGTACGAGCCAATTCACGCAGTCGACGCTTGGCGCGGTTTCGCGTGACCGCGTTTCCTACTTTCTTTGAGCAAGTGAACCCAACGCGAATTTCTTTGCCATTTGCTGGGCGCTGAGGCAAGGCTTGTACAATCAGCCCTTTGCAAAAAGCACTTTGGCCTTTTCTAACCGCAATAAACTCCCTGCGTTTTCTGAGTCTCACCAAGGCATTTTGCTGAGGTTCGGTGGCAGATCGCACCACTGTTGAACAGAGATCATGATTCGGCCGGCCGGTCATAGTCTACCTGTCGATTTGATCAGTTTATATTTCGAAGTAACCGAGATGCTTAGGCACTCAGGGATTTACGACCACGAGCACGCCGTGCATTCAAAATTTTGCGGCCAGCTTTAGTAGCCATGCGGGCGCGGAATCCATGCCGCCGTTTGCGGACCAATTTGGAAGGTTGAAATGTGCGCTTCATAGCATCGTCTCCGTTAAATCGGGGTGGGCGCAAAATGGATTCGCACCAATCACCTCTATTGAAGCCCCGCCTATAAGGTTGATATCTGAATAAGTCAAACCATTGAAGCAGGTTTAGGGCAAATTTTTAACCCGCAGTGACAATTTTTTGGAATGTTGTAACTTACTTACAGATTTCAAACCAAAAGGGAATTTAATCAAAAAACCGTGAGTGGTCTGTCAAAATAGTTTTGGTCAGCTCATTTTGGAGATTGCAGCACTTGGATAGAAAAATGAGTCGAAAATCATTTCATCGTTTAAAGCAATTTGGGCCCTTGCTATTATTAATTGCAGGGGCTCTGATCGGCGCCATGTTATTGGGTGACTATATTACTTTTGAAACAGTTCAACGAAATCGTCAAAATTTGATTACCTTTCGAGATGAAAACTTTGGTTGGACGGTCGTGGGTTTTTTGAGCATCTATATCTTAATAGTATCCTTTTCACTTCCTGGCGCTAGCGTTACATCCATAACCGGTGGCTTTTTGTTCGGCTTAGTTCTTGGTACGGTCTTAAATGTTTTGGCTGCATCAATAGGAGCTATAGCGATCTTTTTGGCAGTAAAAATAGGCTTAGGAAAATTTGTGACTCAAAAAATCGACCAGTTTGGTGGGCGCATCACCGTTTTGAGAGAAAGGCTTCTCGAAAACGAAATAAGCGTGTTGCTAATGTTACGTCTGTTACCAATTGTGCCATTTTTTGCTGTGAATATCATAGCGGCACTTGTAGGGGTTCGGCTGAAAAATTTCGCCTTCACCACAATTTTGGGTATAATTCCAGGCGCATTGGTTTTTACTTGGATAGGCGTGGGGATCGGCGATGTTTTCGATCAGTCCGCAACGCCTGACATTTCACTAATCTGGTCCCCCCAAGTTCTTGGGCCGCTTGTTGGGCTGGCACTTCTTTTGGGGGTGCCTACTTTAATCCGTATCTTTAGGTCCAAGGAATATTAATGGAACAGAAAATTAAAACCGATCTTCTGGTTATTGGAGCGGGGTCAGGTGGGTTGTCTGTCGCAGCAGCTGCCGTTCAAATGGGGGCAGATGTTGTCCTGTTAGAGGGGCATAAAATGGGCGGTGACTGTCTAAACTTTGGATGTGTGCCTTCGAAGGCCTTACTTTCTGCAGCAAAGGCTACGCAAGCTTTTCGCGAGTCAGATGCGTTTGGCACCAAATCTCAAGACCCTCAGGTTGATTATCAGGCAGTTCTAGCGCATGTTTCTGACATTATCGCAACAATTGAGCCCCACGACAGTCAGGAACGATTTGAAGCGCTGGGCGTCAAGGTGATTCGTGAATACGGTAGCTTTATTTCTCACCGAGAGGTCGAGGCCGGCTCATACAGGATAAAGGCCCGAAGAATAGTCATCGCAACAGGGTCTTCTGCATTTGTACCCTCTATCAAAGGATTGGAAGATGTCCCTTATTTAACCAATGAAACACTTTTTGAATTGCAAAATACGCCCAGCCATTTGGTGATTATTGGCGGTGGCCCGATCGGTGTTGAGATGGCGCAAGCGCACCGACGTTTAGGGATTAGGGTAACCTTGCTAGAGGCAGTTAAAATTTTACCGCGTGATGATCCAGAATTGGTAAGCGTGCTGGAAAGCAAGCTGCGAGAAGAAGGCGTGGCAATCAGGCAAGATATCCAAGTGACCCAAGTTTCCAAGTCAGATAATGGGGTTGAAGTTGAACTTTCAAATGGTGAAAAAATTGAGGGTTCGCATCTTTTGGTTGCCGCTGGTCGGCGGGCAAATCTGGAAAAGCTCAACTTGGCCGCCGCGGGTATTAAGCAGTCCAAAACAGGTATCGAGGTGAATGCCAGTCTTAAAACCAGTAATGCCCGAGTTTACGCTATTGGAGATGTCATTGGTGGACTTCAATTCACCCATGTGGCCGCTTATCACGCTGGAATAGTGCTTCGGTCTAGTCTTTTGAGTTTGCCATCCGGTGTTAAAAATGGCCATATACCCTACGTTACTTTTACCGAGCCTGAATTGGCCCAGGTTGGAGCTACTGAAGGCGCAGCGCGGAGTAAATACGGCAGTGAATTAGCGGTTTGCCGGTTTTCATATAATGAAAATGATCGTGCCATTGCGGAAAGATCAACAGAAGGAATTATCAAAATCCTCATCTATCGAGGTAGGGTCGTGGGGGTTTCGATTGTCGGTCGCCAAGCTGGTGAACTTATAAATTTTTGGGCGTTCGTCATTGCAAATGGCATTAAATTGTCGAAGATTGCGCAGATGGTTGCAGCTTATCCTACGCTGGGCGAAATAAACAAAAGGGTGGTTGGAAAGTATTTTGCACCACGCCTTTTTGAAAGCGCAGGTGTCAAATGGTTGGTGCGCTTTGTGCAAAAGTGGGTGCCTTAGGTCATGTTTAACACATTGTCTGGCCGGTTTTTGGTGTTGACGATTGTGTTCGTTATGTTAGCGGAGATTTTTATTTTCATCCCATCCATTTCTCGATTTCGAGTTGAATTCTTGTCGGCGCGAATTGAAAGAGCGCAAATTGCTTCGCTCGCATTGCTAGCAGATGAAATGCTTTCACCTGAGTTGGAAGAAGAGCTCCTTGAAAATACTGCAGTTTTTAATGTTGTGCTGCGCCGAAACGCAACGCGAGAATTGGTTTTGACATCTGAATTAACGCAACCGGTGCATGATACGTTTGATTTAAGATCGGCAACAACCTGGGACTTAATAAGTGATGCATTAAGCAGACTCGCTGACCCACGGATTAGGGTCATCAGGGTGATCGGGGAACCTCGGCTTATGGGTGGTTCATTGATCGAAGTTACTTTGCAAACCCAAGATTTGCGCAATGCCATGATCAATTATGGCCTGCGTATCTTTATTTTATCCGCTGTTATCTCCGCATTTACGGCATTATTGCTCTTTTTGGCTGTTCGCATTGTTATGGTAAGGCCCATTAACCGGGTGATCCAGCATATGAAGTCTTATGCTTTGTCGCCAGAAGATGCTCGGCAAATTATCCAACCCAATGCAAAAATTTCTGAGCTAAAGGAAGCCGAAGTTGCCTTGCAGACAATGCACAATCAACTGACCGGAGCGTTAAAACAAAAGCATAGATTGGCGCAACTTGGAGAAGCAGTTTCCAAATTAAGTCATGATTTAAGAAATATACTGAGCACTGTGCAATTGCTTTCTGACCGTATGGAAAGTAGCCAGGATCCCTTAGTAAAAAGCCTTGCGCCCAAACTGATCACAAGTGTTTCAAGAGCGGTAACTTTAACAGAGAGCACATTACATTTTGGTAAAGCGCAGGAGCCATCGCCACAAATTAGGCAGGTTGAACTATACCAGATTGTGGAAGATGTTATAGTTAATGAGCGCATGTGGGTGGCAGGCAAAAATACAATTATCTCTAGTTCGGTTCCAAGAAATATGATTGTTAGTGCAGATCCAGACCAGCTTCATAGAGCTTTGTCCAACCTTGTGCGAAATGCGCGGCAAGCTATCGATTTGCAAGGAACCGAAGGAACAATCAACGTATCTGCTTCACAGGATGCCGAAATGTGGCTTATTGATGTTGTAGATACAGGTTTAGGTTTGCCTAAAGAGGCCCGTTCGCATTTGTTTGAACCCTTTAGAGGGTCTGTACGTAGGGGTGGTATAGGATTAGGATTGTCAATTAGCCAAGAATTAATTCGTGGCCATGGGGGTGAGATAAATCTTCTGTGGTCAAATGCAAAGGGCACAAAGTTCCAAATTAAATTGCCTAAATAGCTTGGAGTATAAGGCGATGTTCAACAAATTAGTTTTTCAAGAGCTATTTTTGCCTCTTGCAAAGCCCGAAGGAGTGGCTTAGATCGCAGTGATAGGCACCGGTAGCTCAGCTGGATAGAGTACTTGACTACGAATCAAGGGGTCGGGGGTTCGAATCCTCCCCGGTGCGCCATTTATTTATATTAAGTATTTAAATATCAGGGGTTTAAGTGACTTTTTTGTATTTAAGACCCACTATAAGCCCCATAATAGGTTCCGCAGTGTAAATAGTTTTTAGGTGCATAATCCAGTGCGCTGCTGAAGACTATATCGATATTGAGGTAAGTCGCATTAACACCGCTGGGAGCATCCAGCATAAAATGTTTATGATCTACTTAATGGGGTAAACATGGCAAAGCTCACAATTCGACTCACAGATACTGAAATACAAGATCCTGCAATATATTGCTGTGTCACCTTCAATATTAGGCAGAAAGCGCAATTAAAAATCGAGCTTGGATAGCAACTGACGAAATAGTGACGCCTTTAGTTCTACACTGCAATTCTAACAGTATTCAAATTGCGACAGGCTCAATAGTACAGGTTCAGCAAGCCTATGAACGTGGTGTCATTACCAAGGCTTCCTAAAATCTATGGCTGGTTTCAATCAGTCAAAGCCTTGGCGTAGGATGCGCACTAAGATACTTATCAGGGACAGGTATCGCTGCAGGATGTGTGGCACGCGCCTTCTTACAGGTCGTAAGTCACGAAGGTCTGTAGTGATAGACCACACAATACCGCGCGAGCTTGCTCCCGATCTGGAGTTAGATGAAAGTAATCTCAAGGCTGTTTGCAAGCACTGTCATGATGTAGAGTGTCAGGCGATAGAGAAGCGGCACAAGCATGACGCCTCTGCTATCGAACACTCAAAGAACTCCTATCGCCCTATAGGCTTGGACGGATATCCAGTAGATATAGGTTGATAGAGAGACTAAATGGCCTTTGTTTAACATACAGCGATAGCGTGCTGGCGTTCCAAAGGCCGCCCGGCTTGATTCCGACTTTCCCCATGTGGGGAAAAACTCACAAGCTATGAGCCGCCGCGATTGAGTTGCATCAATGAGCTTGATGCCGACCTTTCCCCCAAAAAAGCTGATGGGGGGGTAGTCAAAAGTTTTAGGCCAATTCTGCCCAAACCCGTCGCCCCGCTTTCTGTGCGTACCCGCGAATTAGCGATAGGGGGTCAAAGCCTCCAAAAGCCAATAAAATATAGAAATTCAAGAACATTTAAGGTGTTTTTTGAGAGTTACAGCATGTGAAGCGTTGGAATTTCAAAACATGCCCGCTGGTGGATACACAAAACCCCCTTCCCTATTTTACCCGATTGCACTTCAGCCAATGGCAGTGTTTTAGGTTTTAGCGCTGTTTTTAGTCCTTGCCGGACAACCCGAGGTTTCCCAACGCCCTCAGATTGCACAGAGAGGCGCTGAGAGGCCTGCTGAGTGCGGGAAAGGATTTTTCCTACTCACCCCCGACCCCACAATATTCGCACAAAACCCGCTCTAAAAAGGGCGCTTTGGGACGATTATTTTGGCATAGTCCAATCATGAAGCGTCTAGGGATTTAAAGCACAGCATGTCCCCGCGCCACACGTTGCTCTGGTTGAGCAGCCTCATCTGACTGGTCCAAGACGATTGTTAGTGCATGATTGGCCTTTGGTCCATCGGTATGATGGTTTCGGGTGCTGGTGGACGATAGCCCAATGCACTGTGTGGTCTTTTAGTATTGTAGTGATGTCTCCATTGTTCGATGATGATTTGTGCTTCCCTTAAGGTGTAGAAGCTCTCTGCGTTAAGCAGCTCATCTCTGAACCTGCCATTGAAGCTTTCACAATATCCATTCTCCCAAGGAGAACCTGGCTCGATGTAGGCAGTCTTTGCGCCCACAGCTGCAATCCAGTCTCTGACAGCCTGAGCAACGAACTCGGGGCCATTGTCTGACCGTATGAATGCTGAAAAGCATCGCAAGATAAATTGATCTGTCAAAGTACTAATTACGTTCGTAGAGTTCAGTTTTCGATCTACCTTGATGGCCAAGCATTCCCGGCCGAACGCGTCGATAAGGTTCAGCGTTCGAAACGCCTTCCCGTCATCGGTGCGGCAATGAACAAAGTCATAATGTCTTGGCCCTCTGAAACTGTGCTACTATTTATTGACCAATGGAGTTTCGAAGGATGGCACGGAAACGGTATTGAGATGAGGATGCGCTGAAGATATTGCGCGAGATTGATGTGCACTTGCACGACGGTCTTGATGCGGTGAGCGCCTGTCGCAAGGCGGGGATTTCGGACAAAACCTATTACTATTGGCGCAAGAAGTTCGGGGGGCTCGGTTGGCCGCAGCTCTCTGAGATGAAAGCGCTGAAGAAGGAAAATGAGCGTCTTAAAAAGATCGTTGCAGATCTGCAACTGGACAAGCTGATCCTGAAAGAGAGCCTCGATTATTTAACGGAATTAGTAGTTATGGGCTTGAAGTGCGTTTACTGAAATGATAGACATCATTTATCGGAGGATATAGCAATGAACCTTATCACAATATTTAAGCGCTTTCCTGATCAAGAAGCTTGTATTGAATACTTAGAAAAGGTTCGTTGGGGTAACCATGGGCACTGCCCACATTGTGGCTCTACAAAAGTGGCTCGCAAGGCGGATGCAGGGCGCGTCGGGCGATGGAATTGTCACGACTGCAGGTCCAGCTACAATGTTTTATCTGGCACAATTTTTGAAAAAACACGTATTCCTCTGCAAAAGTGGTTTCTGGCAATCGGGTTAATGGTAAACGCGAAAAAAAGCCTATCTAGCAACCAGTTGGCCCGTGACTTGGATATGAACCAAAAATCGGCTTGGTATATGCAGCAGCGCATTCGCGCGGCAATGTTGATAGATGAATCAGAGTTGCTTCAAGGCATTGTGGAGGCCGACGAAACCTATGTTGGCGGTAAGCCTCGCAAGAAAAATAATCGTGATGATGACACCCCAAATAAGCGTGGGCGCGGCACAAAGAAAACACCCGTTTTGGGCGCAGTGGAGCGTGGCGGGCGTGTAATTGCAAAGGTCTCCGATAAAAACCACAGGCAAAGCTATTTTGCGCTTTCTAAGCAGTGCAGTGGACCCTATGGGGACACTACTTATGACGGATGAATACAAATCATATAATGTCACAAACGGCGTTTATAATCGTGCCGTTGTAAACCACAAAAAACGCTACGCAGATGGTGACACACACACCAATACAATCGAAGGGTTCTGGTCCCTTGTGAAACGGTCTTGGTATGGATCACACCATCATTATAGCCGCAATTATATGCCTCTTTTTGTTGCAGAAAGCTGTTGGAAATATAATCAACGCAAAAATTCTGACCCCTTCGCAGCATTTATGAAGGGCTGTTTCGCATGAATAAGCTATATTATGGTGACTGCCTAACAATAATGCAGGATATGCCTTTAGGCAGTGTTGACCTTGTTTACTTGGACCCGCCGTTCAACTCAAACAGAGATTATTCAGCGATTTACAAAGACGAAACAGGCCAGCCATTACCAGATCAAATTGAAGCGTTCAACGATTTGTGGACATTAGACGAAGAAAGGGAACGCGCAATCAGACATATGCCTATTTTGATGCGGGATTCTGGCATAGATGACGATATTGCAGAGTTTTGGCGTATTTGGATGAATGCGCTAAGGACAACACAACCGCGCCTGTTGGCATATTTGTCTTATATGACGGAACGTCTTTTGCCGTTGCGGGGTATTTTAAAGCCCACGGGCTCTATCTTTCTGCACTGCGATCATACGGCATCACATTATATCAAGGCTATGATGGATGGCATTTTTGGGCACGATAATTTCAAAGGCGAAATTATATGGAAACGCCAAAGCGCACACAGCGATGAAACAACAAAATTTCCCGTGGTGACGGACACAATTCTGCACTACGGTGCTTCAAGGGCATCCGTATTCAAAGCACAGTATGGGCCATATGATCCTGATTATATTGAGAAATTTTACAGATATGATGATGAAGATGGACGCGGGCCGTATCGCTTGTCCGATATGTCTGCTCCAAAGGGCGGCGGCATGGCTGCAATAAATAAGGCGACTGGAAAGCCCAATGGCTGGCATATCTGGAAAGGTTATCAGCCGCCCGCCAATGGGTGGAGGTATAGCCCTGAAACTATGCAAAGGCTTCATTCAGAGGGTAAAATACACTACCCTAAATTTTCAGACGGAACGCCAAATACAAAAAAGCGCCTTGCCCTGAAAAGGTTTCTTAATGAGCAAAAGGGCCAAATTGTAAGTAATTTATGGTCTGATATAAACTCCCTATCATCTGGGAAAGAGTATTTAGGTTATGCCACACAAAAGCCTGTAGCGCTTTTAGAAAGGGTTATTTTATCATCCAGTAACGAAAGTGATATTGTATTTGACCCATTTTGTGGGTGTGCATCTACTATCGAAGCCGCCCACAATTTGGGCCGACGTTGGATTGGGATCGACATTGCAATACACGCGATTAAGCGTGTCGCCAAAACGCGTTTAGAGGATAGGTTAGGGCTGCGCGAAGGTATCGATTTTGAAATTGAAGGCGTACCCCAAACACTTGAGGGCGCAATGGACTTATGGACACGCGACAAATTCCACTTCCAAAAATGGGCGATTGAGCAAATTGACGGGTTTGTTACGACACGCAAAACTGGTGATGGGGGCATAGATGGGCGACTGTACTTTAGCATTCCAAATGAGCGTGACCTTCAAAGCATGGTTTTAGAGGTAAAAGGCGGCAAAAACGTTAATATTGGCGTCGTGCGTGATCTTAGGGGCGTATTGGAACGTGATAACGCCTTAATGGCTGGGCTTATTATAATGGAAGATTTAGGGCAGCGCAAAACTGCAAATTTCAAAAGGGAAATGGCAACCGCTGGCGACTTAGAGGTAAACGGTGTTTTGTACCCAAGGATGCAAATATTAACCATACCTGATATTTTAGAAGGCAAAAGGTTTGTTACTCCCTCAGTGGCTAGGGGGAAGGTGGCAACAAGGGCACCTACGCTACCTTTT
>CABZJG010000018.1 GCA_902525995.1 Paracoccaceae bacterium
CTTTAAAAAAATCCAGGCTCCCGCCCCGTTTCGCTGGCGCGGCCGCCCAATGACGGCAATCGCGTTTCACGGCCCCGAGCGCATTGCGCCCGAATGGTGGCTAGAAGATCCCAATTGGCGCAGCGGCGTGCGCGACTATTGGCAGGTCAGCTGCGCTGAGGGCGATCAGCTTTGGCTGTTTTTTGCCTATGGCGCGACCATATCTGGCGGCTGGTTTTGCCATGGCAGCTTTGCCTGACACGCATCCTTACACTTTTTCTTTGTCTAAATACTCACTTTGATTGCCGCAAGGTCATCCAGCCAAAGCACTGTTGGGATTTGAGTATTTGAACAAAGAAAAAATTTAGGCTCAGCCAAGCGGCATATGGCGATTGACGTCTTTGTAAAGCAGATATCGGAACGGGCCCGGACCGCCAGCATAGCAGGCTTGCGGGCAAAAGGCGCGCAGCCACAGATAATCGCCGGCTTCAACTTCAACCCAGTCCTGATTGAGCCGATAGACCGCTTTGCCCTGCAAGACGTAAAGCCCGTGCTCCATTACATGGGTTTCCGCAAATGGGATCACCGCTCCGGGCTGCAGCGTGACAATATTGACATGCATATCATGGCGCAGGTCTTGCGGATCGACGAAGCGGGTTGTGGTCCAGGCGCCATCGGTGTCGGGCATTACAATCGGCGTTTGCTCGCTCTCATGAGCCACGAAGGCGGTTGGCTGTGCAATGCCATCGACCGCGCAATACGCCTTTCTGATCCAGTGAAACAAAGCGCGCCCTTCGCCTTGGCCGTGTATTTCCCATTTGCAACCCGCCGGCAGATAGGCGTAGCTGCCCGGACGCAGGGGGTGCTCAACGCCCTGCACGCTGAGGTTCAACGCCCCTTCGACAACAAAAAGAACCGCTTGCGCGGCGGCATCTGTTTCGGGCTGCTCACTGCCGCCATCGGGCATCACCTCAACCATATAGTGGCTGAAGGTTTCTGCAAAACCCGAGAGCGGACGGGCCAGAACCCACATTCGCATCCCCGTCCAAAACGGCAGAAAACTCGTGACAATATCCCTGTTTGTTCCCCGCGGGATCACCGCATAGGCCTCGGTGAACACAGCACGATCGGTCAGCATTTGCGTTTGTGGCGGCAGACCGCCGCGCGGGCTGTAGTCGGAAGGACGAGACATCAACAGGCCTTTCTAAGTTAGATTGCTAGGCTAACGCGTTATAGGGCAAAAGAAAAAGCCAATAGCGGCTTAAACAATCGCTTGTAATATTTGAAAATCTCCTAAAGCCCTTGCGGCGTACCGATCACCATGATGCGCAGCTTTTCCGGTTGGAACAGCCGTGCAGCCACGCGGCGTGCCTGCGTCAGGCTGACCGCCTCAATGCGTGCATTGCGCGTGTCAATATAGCTTGGATCCAAGCCCTGCAACTGCATCCCGGCCAAGATACGCGCAATCTTTGCGTTGCCATCAAAACGCAGCGGGTACGCGCCTGTGAGGTAGGTTTTGGCGCGCGCCAACTCTTCTTCGGTGATGCCCTCGCGGGCAATTTTAGCCCATTCTGCCTTAAGCACGTCTATCGCTTCGGCCACCCGTTCATTGGCGGATGCAAATTGCCCAAGATAGAGATCAGAATACTCTGCATTGACCAGATAAGTGTTTACCCCATAGGTCAGGCCGCGGGTTTCGCGCAACTCCTGCATCAAGCGGCTTTCAAACCCGTTGCCGCCAAAAACATAATTCAGGATATACGCCGCAAAAAAAGTCTGGATCGTCACGGTCAATTCCCGCATGGCCAAACAGCGCAACGGACTGCGGTGTGGGAAAGTCGATCACCTTGACCCCGGTCTGTAAGCCAAGTGGTGCTGGCTCGAGCAGCGGCAAATCACTGCTTGGCGGCAAATCACCGAGCAGATCCTCGATCAATACGGAAAGCTCTTCTGCCGTAATATCACCCACTGCCAAAACAACGACCCGTCCGCGGACCAGCGTGTTGCGATGGCTGGATATAATGTCGTCGCGGCTTAGGGCTGATACGGTCTCAATGGTTCCAAGATCGTCGCTGCCATAGGGATGATCCCCGTAAGCTTCAGCATCGAAAGCTTTGCCCACCAGATCGTTTGGATCTTTGGTTTGCGCCCGAATGCCGGTCAGGATCTGGGCGCGCACCCGTTCAATGGCATCCTCGTCAAACCGGGGCGCAATCAGGGATTGCCGCAAAAGGGCAACGGATTGCGCCCGATTGGCAGTCAGGAACCGCGCTGATATCCCCAGCAGATCTTGATAGGCGCGGTAGCCAAAAGAGGCCGCCAAGCCCTCTTTGGCGGCAGCGAAAGCCTGGGCGTCCATCTCGCCCGAGCCTTCCTCCAGCAGGCCGGTCATCAGCTGCGTCACCCCGCGTTTTGCCAAAGGTTCAAGGGCCGAGCCGCCACGAAAATGCAGCTCGAGCGCGACAAAAGGAATGTTGTGGTCTTCTACCAACCAAGCCTTTATGCCCAACGGGGTGGTGAGGGTTTGCACAGCATTTGCCGCCCAGAGCGGTGCGGCCCACAGGCCGATGAAGATCGCAACAACAGCGCTTAGAATTCCCCGCATCACTGCATCTCCTCTTCAGGTTTCATCAGCCAGCCAGTAACAGAGCCCGCATCGCGTAAAACATCTTTCGCGGCCGCCATGATATTTTCGGCTGTGACCGCCTGAATGATATCAGGCCAGCCGTGAATATCGCTCAGCCCAAGCCCTGAGGTCAGCGCCGCCCCATAGCTATTGGCCAGCCCTTGAACATTATCCCGGGCATAAATATCCGAGGCTGCAAACTGGGTTTTGATCCGCTCAAGCTGCTCAAGATCAACGCCGGCTTCAAAAAACTCGGCCAGCGCTTGGTCAAGCGCTTCTTCGGCGGCTTGCAAGGTGACCTCTGCAGACGGGACAACCGCAAACCCGAAACTGCTTTCATCAAGCGATAACCCGTCATAAAAGGCCGCCGCATAGACCGCGGTCAAGGTTTCAAATTGCAGTTTTTGCGTCAGCACTGAGGTCTGCCCACCGCCCAAAATTTCTGCCAAAAGCGTGAGCGCGGCGGCGGTGCTTTGATCCCCCGGATCGCGCTCGGGGGCCAGATAGCTGCGGGTCATATAGGGCTGCGCCACGCGTTCATCGCGGTACGTCAAACGCCGCGCGGCAATTTGCGGCGGCTCTTGCGGGCGTGCGCGCGGGCCAAGCTGCGGATTGGCGGGCAAAGGCCCGTAATTTTTTCGGCCAATTGGCGCACGTCATCGGGCCGCACATCACCGGCCACAACCAGCACCGCATTGTTGGGTGCATAATACTGCCAGTAAAAATCAAGTGCATCGCTGAGGCTTAGCTTTTCCATTTCGTGCCGCCATCCGATCACCGTCACCCCATAGCGGTGATTGAGAAAGAGCGCGGCGGTGGTTTGCTCGCGAAACAGCGCTCCGGGACTGTTTTCCACACGTTGATTACGCTCTTCGATGATCACTTCGCGTTCGGTCAGAATATCTTCTTTGCTGAGGTCTAGATTGACCATACGGTCCGCTTCCATCTGCATCATCAAGTCAAGCCGGTCTGCTGCAACACGCTGGAAATAGGCGGTAAAATCCTTACTGGTAAAGGCGTTATCACTGCCGCCGTTTTCCGCCACTACGCGCGAAAATTCCCCCGCTTCGAGGGTTTTGGTTTGCTTAAAGAGCAAATGTTCCAAAAAATGCGCAATCCCCGAGACACCGGCAGGCTCATCCGAAGATCCGGCACGATACCAAAGCATATGCACCACAACCGACGCACGGTGGTCTTCAATCACCACCACCTGCAGGCCATTATCCAGTGTAAAATCAGTGACCTGATCAGCAATATCGGCAGGGGCAGCCATCGGAATGAAAAGCACACCAATCCAAGCCAGACAGAAACGAAAAAATTGCATCAATCCCCTCCTCTTTGGCTCAAAGATATATCTCCGCCGCACGGTTGCAACCAAATGGGGTCTGTTTTCTTCACATGTTGGCCAATTATAGCGCATTGCAAAGACACCGCCTGTTGCAAGATAAGGCGCTGCGGCCACCGCCGCCGCCACGTCGGTTTTATGGCGGCGGCGGTAGCCTTTCGAATGAGGTGGGCCTTTGCAGCGGGGCCTGCATTTTCAAAGAATGCCCATGCGGTGCAATATTTGCGTTGCCAAAGCCCGTTGGCGCTGCAGTTGGGTCACTGCAGCCGCTCATCAAACCCATAGCCGAAACAAATAAACCCAACACAGGCGCATCTCTACCCCCTCACCTAAGATCACCTTAGTAGCGATGATTGTAACGGGTCATCCCCTATTTTGTGTCACCGGATTTAGGCGGATCAGCAAAAAACACGAGCCCGATGGCCCCTGCGAAAATGAACGTATCTGCAAGGTTGAATGCAAACGGATTATCAAGCCCGCAGCATGACATATTCAGAAAATCGGCCACCGCGCCATAGATCGCGCGATCGAGCGCGTTGCTCAGTGCGCCTCCGATCAACAGTCCCGCAGAAATATACCCAAGCCGCCCAAGCGGCGTGCGCCGCAACCAAATCGCAATTGCGGCCGAAACAGCCAGCGCAAAGCCGATCAACACCCAGCGCTGGATTAAACTGTCGCCTGCAAACAAGCCGAAGTTGACCCCATAGTTCCAAGCCATACGGAAATTCAAATAGGGCGGGAAAACATCTAGCTCAAACTGGTTTCTAAGGTCGATCCCAAAGACCACGACCCATTTGCTGATCTGGTCAATCAAAAGCGCGCAAAGAGCTGAGATCAGAGTTAATCTATGCATCGTTAATGCCTAAAATGCCGCATGCCAGTAAAGACCATGGCCAGCCCCGCATCGTCAGCGGCCGCGATCACCTCATCATCGCGCATTGATCCTCCGGGTTGGATAATCGCGGTTGCGCCGGCTTTGGCCGCTGTCATCAGCCCGTCTGCAAAAGGGAAAAACGCATCCGAGGCCACCACAGAACCTTGGGTCAACGGCGCGCTCAGCCCCAGCGTTTCGGCCATATCTTCGGCCTTGCGCGCAGCAATGCGGCAGCTGTCGACGCGGCTCATCTGACCGGCGCCGATGCCCACGGTTGCCGCCGCTTTGGCATAGACGATCGCGTTGGATTTCACATGTTTGGTCACCCGCCAAGCAAACAGCATATCCGCCATCTCTTGCGCGCTCGGGGCGCGTTTGCTGACCACTTTGAGATCATCCTGAGAAATCTGGCCGGTGTCTTTGTCTTGCAATAAAAACCCGCCGGCCACTTGCCGCAGGGTTGAGCCCGGCTGCTTTGGGTCGGCCATGCCGCCGGTGGTCAACAGGCGCAGGTTTTTCTTGGCGGCAAACACCGCAATGGCCTCGGCGGTGGCGTCCGGTGCGATCACAACTTCGGTAAAGATTTTGCTGATCTCTTCGGCGGTGGCTTTGTCCAGGGTCTGGTTCACGGCAATGATGCCGCCAAAGGCGCTGGTGCGGTCGCAATCAAATGCCGAAGTATAGGCCGCCGCAAGGCTATCGCCGCGCGCCACACCGCAGGGGTTGGCGTGTTTGACAATGACGCAAGCGGGCCCGTCGGCAGGGTCAAATTCGCTGGCCAGCTCAAAGGCGGCATCGGTGTCGTTGATATTGTTGTACGACAGCTCTTTGCCCTGATGCTGAATGGCGGTGGCCACCCCGGCGCGGTTGCTGCCATCCACATAAAACGCCGCAGATTGATGCGGGTTTTCACCATAGCGCAGGCTTTGCGCCAAATTTCCCGCCTGACTGTGCCGCCGCGGGGCATTATTGCCCAAAGCCTGCGCCATCCAGCCTGAAACCGCCGCATCATAAGCTGCGCAGCGGGCATAGGCACGCTGGGCCATTTGCTGACGAAACGCGTAAGAGGTCTGGCCATCCTGCGCGGCCAGCTCGCCCAGCAGGGCCTCATAGTCTTCCACATCCACCACGGTGGTCACAAAGCGGTGGTTTTTCGCCGCCGCCCGGATCATGGCAGGCCCGCCAATGTCGATATTTTCAACGCAGCTGTCATAATCACCGCCGCCTGCGACCGTTTGTTCAAAAGGGTAAAGATTGACCACCAAAAGATCGATGCCGGCGATATCATGCGCCTCCATTGCGGCCTGATGCTCTGCATTATCACGCAGCGCCAGCAATCCGCCATGCACTTTGGGGTGCAGGGTCTTGACCCGCCCATCCATCATTTCGGGAAACTGGGTCACCGCAGCGACATCTGTGACCTCGATACCGCTGTCACGCAGCGCCTTGGCGCTGCCGCCGGTGGACAGTATCTCGACACCGCTTGCGCTCAGCGCCCGGGCCAAATCAATCAGGCCGGTTTTATCGGAAACAGAAAGCAAGGCGCGGCGCAGCGGAAAAAGATCAGTCATAATTCATAGGGTCCATTTGTTTGTTAACCGGCAGCTGTGACATCCAAATTCACATCGCGCACTGCAACCGCAGTGTCATGCGCTTTGGACAGGGACCAGCTGATGCGCGATGCATACTCCATTGCGCGCTGAGATAAAACGATCTGTTTTGTCGCGCGTGGGTGCAGCCGGCCATTTTCCAGATAAACGCTGTTTTCAAGCTGCATCTGACAGCTGCTATCAAACCGGAGCACCCAGATTTCACCGCTTTTTAGCGTCAGGGACACCGCAGTGCCGCCCAGATCAACTTGCGGATCTACATCCGGGTGCAGATGCAGACGCACCTGATAGGCAAGGCCGGCAAGCTGCGTGGCTTCAAACGCCTTACTGAAGACCCGCTTATCCTTATCCTCAATGGCCATCAATATATCTTCAGCCACCAGCGCGCGGCCATCCGAAGACAAATCAAGCTTGCGCACATGGGTCAGCCCATTAAGCGCCACATAGCCGTTGTGCCCGCCTTCAAAGCGGATTTTATCCCCCGGTTGGCTGATTTCACACAAAAGCTCGGTGGGACCGTCGATCAACGCCTCACGCGCCCGCCCGCCATAGCTTAGGGTGCGGCCCAGACGGGCACTGGACAAGCCTTCTATATACAGCGTCGAATGCGACGGCGTTGCCCGCCCTGCGCGGCGCCAGTCAGCACCAAAGCTGACACCGGAGCCGCAGTTGACGATCAATGGCCGCCGCCCAGAGCACAGCTCAAAGGCCAAGCTCGAGGCATGCGCATTAATCGAAGCCCGCCCAAAAGGCGGCCGTGCTGCATCAATAATCACGCTGGTGCGTCCGGCAGACAACCGCGCATATCCCATCGCCAATGCGTTGGTTTCAACTGTTTTGTTTCCCGAATGGACCAAAGCATGGTCCAGCCGCCCCTCGATGCCGCGTCCGCCACCATGAAACCGCGCCAGACTGCCATCACTATGGCGCAGGCTACGCAGCGTGGGGGCAATCCGGCCGATCGCCTCAAGATGTGCCGGCGCCGGTGTCCAGCCGGCATCGCGCAGCGCCGCTGCCGTCCAAGTCAGCAAGGTAAAGACCTCAAGCAGCTCTTCGGGATTGCGGGTCAAAATGCCGCCCGAGGCATCAATCTGGGTGCGGCATTCACGCGCCAGCGCGCTGGTTGCAGGGGCAACGTAATGTTGCATATTCTTAAGCGCCAAACCGGCATAAATCAACCCTGACAAGGCTTCAAAACGCGGTAATCCGGGGGCGGCCTTGGACCATCGACGCCCCAAAAACATTGCTTGGCGCCCCAGTGTGAGGAAAAATTCGCCGCGCGCCTTGGGCGATTTATCCTGCACCACCATCAAACCATGATGCACCCAGCGAATGAGACGCCGGCCGGTTAAATCCGGCACCCATCCAGCGCCGCGTCCGCCGCCATATCGCTTGATCCAATCCGTGGTCCATGCCGCAGCCAGCTTGCTCGCCTCTGGGGTGCCCGCCGCCGCCAGATCATCAAGCCAGCCAAAGCCATGCACGTCATCCAGAAATTCCTGTTCGCGCACCGGAATATCCCATGGCGCTTTGCCCTTGGCTTCAACCAGATGCCCTGCAAACATCAAATTTCCGGCGCAAAGCTGTTTGCCGCGCGCATAGCTGCCAATCGAGCGGGGCTCGGGCGCCACTTTGAACTCGGTTTCAGGCCGCGAAAACCGCAGCACACGCGCCGTCAGCCCGTGCATCAATTGCATATACAATTGCGATAGATTGTTCGCTTGTGCCATTCACCCCGCCCTACTCGAGAACTGGCCTTTGAGTATCTTGTAAACTATATTCAAACGGGATTGGAGAGTCACGGCGCAATCATCCCTTTATTCTTCATTCCAGCGCAAAATCGAAATGAAAAATCCATCAAGCCCGCCCTGATCTGACAGCATATCAGGCCGCAGACGCAGGCCTTCGGGGGCAGCCATCATCTGCGAATCAATAAACTCTGCCTCAAAGACGCTGGGGTCAATCTTTAGGCCGCGATGCCGCTGAAGCGCTTCTTCTATTTGGCACTCGCCCTCGTCCGGCAAAAGCGAACAGGTGCAAAACACCAAATGCCCACCGGGATTTAGTAAACTGACCGCATGGTCAATCATCCGCCTTTGCAGCTCAATCAGCTCAAAAAAGTCACTGCCGTCCTTTGCATGGGGCAAATCGGGATGGCGGCGGATAGTGCCCGTCGCAGAGCACGGCGCGTCCAGCAGGACAATATCATAGCTCGCGCCGCTGTGCTCAAGCGCGTCTTGTGCCTCAAGCTGGGCCTGAAGCTGGGTGCGCGCTAGGTTGTCTTTGATCCGGCTCAGCCGGGTGGGCGAAATATCAATCGCCCGGGTTCCGGCGCCCGCCGCCGCCAACTGCATGGTTTTGCCCCCCGGCGCGGCGCAAAGATCAAGGGCTGACAGCCCTGCAATATCGCCCAAAAGCCGAACTGGAAGCGCCGCCGCCGCATCTTGAACCCACCACGCACCACTGTCATACCCCGGCAAGGCAGATATCTGCCCTGCTGCAGACAGGCGCAGCGATCCGCCAAGCACCACCACGGCGCCCAGCTTTTCAGCCCAGTGATCAAGCTCGTCAGGGTTTTTGACGGTAATATCCACAGGCGGCGTTTGAAAATGTGCCCGCTCTATATCCGCCACTTTGGGCGATCCATAAGCCGCTTGCAGCGGTTTGAGCAGCCATTTTGGCAGATGCGGCACCCGCAGGGCGCCGTAGGCCTCCGGACCGTCAGCTGCAATTTTGCGCAGAACCGCATTGGCCAGACCTTTAAGGTGGCCGCCGCGTTTGGCAGTTGCCACTAAATTTACCGCCGCATTGACAACCCCATGCGGATCGCCGCCGCTGCACAGCTCATAGGCCGCAAGCCGCAGAATATTGCGGACATGATCCGGTGGGGTTTTGCGCAGATGCCGCGCCAACAGCCAATCAACGCGCTCAAGACCGCGCAGGGTTTCAACCGCCAGTCGCTGCGCGCGCGCGATCGCCCGGCGGCAGGGGCTGCAGCACACCGCTGGCAATAATTTCGGCCATCAAACGGCGCTCGATCAGGACCGCATTTAGCAGCTGAACAGCGCCGCCACGGGCGGTTTCGGGCGGTTTTGGCATTGATTGATCCTTGCCTTGGCTAGACGGCCGCGTATATCAAGACAAAGAGCAATAGGAAAGAGCGCATGAGCGAGAAAGACGAGCTGCCAGAGGCGGCTAAGCGGGCCCTTGCCGAGGCAGAAGAACGGCGCAAAGCCGCCCAAGCGGTCACGCGGCCCAAAGAGTTGGGCGGGCGCGATGGCCCCGAACCTGTTCGCTATGGGGATTGGGAAAAAAACGGAATTGCGGTTGATTTTTAGCGCCTAGCCAAGCTCGATGCCAACCGGCAATGCAAACCCGCGCAGAAAACTGCCGCTGTCTTGGGCCGATTTGCCCGCGCGCTGCAACTGGGTTAATCGCAGCGTGCCTTGACCGCAGGCAATTTTTAAATCCGAACTTAGGACCTGCCCAGGCGGTCCCGATGTGCCTGTATCCTCAACCAGCTCAGAGCCCAGACATTTGATCCGATCCCCCAAAGCCATGGTCCATGCGCCGGGAAAGGGGCAGAGCCCGCGAATTTGCCGGTCAACCTCGGCCGCAGACCGCGTCCAGTCTATCCTGGCCTCAGATTTGTCGATTTTCTGCGCATAAGTTACACCCACCGTGTCCTGCGGCGTTGCCTTAAGGCTGTCCAATGAGCTGAGGGTCTGGATCAACAGCTGCGCGCCCTGCGCGGCCAGTTTATCATGCAGGCTTGCAGTGGTATCGGCAGCGGTGATCCGCTGCGAGCCGCGCAACAGAACCGGACCGGTATCAAGTCCGGCCTCCATCTGCATGATTGCCACCCCGGTTTCGCTGTCCCCCGCCATAATCGCGCGGTGGATCGGCGCCGCCCCGCGCCAGCGCGGCAACAGCGATGCGTGAATATTGATGCAGCCATAGCGCGGCGCATCCAGAACCGCCTGCGGCAGGATTAAACCATAGGCGGCCACCACGGCTACATCCGCGCCCAGCGCAGTAAATTCTTGTTGAACATCGGCCGCGGACAGCGCTGCAGGATGGCGCACTGGCAAACCAAGCGCGGTGGCACGCGCCTGCACGGCCGTGGGCTGTTCGCGTTTGCCCCGCCCTGCCGGCCGCGGCGGCTGGCAATAAACGCAGGTGACCTCATGCCCGGCGTCCACCAGCGCCTCAAGCGCCGGCACCGCAAAATCGGGGCTGCCCATGAACACCACTCTCATGATGTTTTCCGGGCTCTGCGCAGCAGCATGTCACGGCGCAGTTTGGACAGATTGTCAAAATACATCTTTCCATTAAGATGGTCGATCTCGTGCTGGACAGAGGCGGCAGCAAGATTGCTAAACTCTTTGCGGTCAATCACCCCTTGGGCATTCAAATAGCGCACTACAACGGTTTTGGGGCGTTTGATTTTGGCGCCCGCACCCGGCAAGTTTGGGCTGGCTTCAATTTGCTCACGCTGCTCGGCCGAGCCGCTTAGAAGTTCCGGGGTGGCCATCAAAACGGCTCTGCCCCGCTCTTGTGAGGCATCTACAACCGCCAAGCGCAACATCACCCCGATTTGCGGTGCCGCCAAACCCACGCCCGGCATGGCCTCCATTGTATCGACCATATCGGCCCAGATAGAGCGAATTTCATCCGTGATTTCGCCGACCGGCTCTGCAGGCTGGCGCAGCCGTGGGTCGGGCCAGCGCAAAAAGGCGCGCACTGCCATCCCTAAGCACCCTTTTTGCGCGCCAGCTCACGTTTGAGCTTTTGCATTTTGCGGGTGATCATTTGGCGCTTGAGTGCTCCGATATGATCAATGAATAACTTGCCGTTCAAATGATCAATTTCATGTTGCACACAGGTGGCCCACAGCCCGTCGAAACCGGCGGTCTGCTCTTTGCCATCACGGTCCATCCAGCGCACTTCAACCTCTTTCGGGCGTGTCACTTCGACAAATTGATCAGGAATGGACAGGCAGCCCTCTTCATAGACATTGGTTTCTTCAGAGCTGGCCACCACCTCGGGATTAAACATCATCACCGGTTTGGGCGGCACGCCCTCTTCCTTGTCACAATCAAGCACGATCACGCGGCTTAAAACGCCAATTTGCGGTGCGGCCAACCCCACTCCGGGGGCATCATACATGGTCTCTAGCATATCATCGCCCAACTGGCGCAGCGCATCGCTCAGATCACCAACAGCGGCGCAGGCCTTTTTCAGCCGAGGATCAGGATGAATAAGAATAGGGCGTATCATGGCGCTGATCTAGGACAAAGCGGCGTCCTTTGCAACGCCTCTTGCGCAGGGGCTTGAAATCGGTAATTTGATCCGACGATCAGAATAAGGATGCCCCCTGATGCAATTCGACGAGGTAATCAACCGCTATGGCACACGCTCTAGCAAATGGGATGATATGGAAGCAAAATATGGTGTCTCGGCGAAAGACGGGATTTCCATGTGGGTTGCCGATATGGATTTTCGCCCGCCGGAATGCGTGCAAAACGTGGTTCGCCAGATGGCCGAGCACGGGATTTTCGGCTATCACGGGAATGACAGCGCCTATCTTAATTCCATTTCTTGGTGGATGCAGAACCGGCACAATTGGTCCATTGACCCCAGTTGGATTTTCACCACCCATGGGCTGGTCAACGGCACGGCGATCTGTGTTGACACCTTTACCGAGCCGGGCGATGGCGTGGTGCTGTTTACCCCGATTTATCATTCGTTTTTCCGCGTTCTGAGCGCCAGTGACCGGCCGGTGGTCCAATGCCCGCTGGCAGTTGAGAATGGCCGCTATACGCTGGATTTCGACCGCTATGATGCGATGATGACGGGCGGCGAAAAAATGCTGATCCTCAGCTCGCCGCATAACCCGGGGGGCCGCGTGTGGACCCCCGACGAGCTGCGCGCCATTGGCGATTTTGCCCGCCGGCACGATCTGATTATCGTCTCGGATGAGATCCACCATGATCTGGTTTATCCCGGCCAAAAGCACACGGTTTTTCCGCTCGCAGATGACAGCGTCAGCGAGCGGTTGATCGTGATGTCTGCCACCACAAAAACCTTTAACATCGCCGGCAGCCATGTGGGTAATGTGATTATTCCCGACAGCGCACTGCGGGCAAAGTTTAAAAAACGTATGGCGGCGCTGGGAATGAGCCCGAATTATTTCGGCCTGATGATGGCGGCGGCAGCCTATAGCCCCGAAGGGGGCGAATGGGTTGACGGGTTGATGGCCTATCTAGAGGGAAACCGCCAGCTGTTTGATCGGGCCGTAAATGCGCTACCGGGGATTAAATCCACGCCGCTTGAGGCAACCTATCTGGCTTGGGTGGATTTTTCTGGCACAGGCATGAGCCCGGATGAGGTCAAACGCCGGGTGCAGCAAGAGGCCCAAGTGGCCGCCAACCACGGCGAAACCTTTGGCCAAGGCGGCGAGGCATTTTTACGGTTTAATTTCGCCATGCCGCGCAGTCAGGTGCAAACAGCGGTTGACCGACTGTCGCAGGCCTTTGGGGACCTTCAGTAGAGCCCACCATATCAGTCTGACGAAAATCTGTGCTGGGCATGACTGTCGACACCAAGGATATTTTGGACGGAGCGATAGCAATGAAAAGCCAAAAGGATACAAAAGCGTCCGAACCTATTTTGGATAGGGAGCTTATGACCCGTCTGGGCATTGAAAGCCCCCACCATATCACCCAAACGCCCATCGCTTCGATTTGGCGCGTGACGCGCGCAGATGGCAGTTACGCGGCTTTGAAATGTTATTTTAAAGATGAAGCGCCCGGCTTTGATCTTTTAGCAGCGCAAAATGGTATCGGGGCCGCCAAAATATATGCACGCTCAAATGCAGCTATTTTGATGGAGTGGCTCGATGGCCCCTTGCTTGGAGATTTAACCCGGGCGGGCAAAGATGAAAAAGCATCACAAAAGCTGCTTGAAACAGCTTTGACTCTGCATCACCCGTCGGTCAAAAATATCCCAAGCCTTGATCCTTTGCCGCGCCGGTTTCGCGCATTGCTGGATGCCAAGTTTACCGCCGACTGCCCGGATGGCATTCGGGCGGCTGTGCGCAAAGCCTGCAAGCTGGCCGAGGATTTGCTGGCCGATCAGCAAGATATTTGTCCGCTTCACGGCGACCTGCACCATGATAATATCAAGGCCGGCGACCGTGGTTATCTTGCCTTTGATGCCAAAGGCGTTCTGGGCGAGCGCACGTTCGAGCTGGCAAATGCGTTTCAAAACCCGCTGGGATCCGAGGCTTTTAGCCATCGACCCGAAATAATTTTAAGGCGCGCCCAGATATGGTCCGCAGGATTGAAGGTTTCAAAACCCCGCCTGCTGTCTTGGGCCGCCGCCTTGAGCGGCCTGTCACTTGCATGGCATTACAAAAGCACATTCGGGCCCGAAAGCGCAGAGCAAATGCGTTTTGTGTCCACCTTGATAAAATTGGCATCCGCTCAAAGTGCTGATCATCAAAGATATTAACGAAAAAAACTGTCGTGGGACGCGGCGAAAAGTAAGCATCAACGCTGCTGCCGATCAAGCGGCATTTTGCGTCTCGACCTCGACCTCCTGCGCCTTGATCGTCTCCTGATAGGCCCACGGCAACAGATCCTGCATGCGGGTTGCCGGATGATCTTGAATGCGCTCCAACACCCATGCGAGCCAGGCTTCTGGGTTGACGTTGTTCATCTTGGCCGTCTCGATGAGGGTGTAGGCTATGGCCACGGATTTTCCGCCTGCCTCTGATCCCATGAAAAGGTAGTTCTTTCGTCCAACGGCCACAGGGCGCACTGCGCGCTCTGCTGTGTTATTATCAAACTCAAGAAAGCCGTTGTCGAGATAAGGCCGTGCTTTTGGCAGGCGGGCAAGCGCATATCTGATCGCCTTTGCCAGTGGCGTCTTACCGGAAATTCTGTCCAACTGTTCCTTGAGCCAGATCTCCAGATCATCAAAGATAGGCTTGGCCTGCTCTTGACGCAGGGCCACGCGCTCAGCAGGTGGGAGCCCCCGCGCTTGCGCCTCAACATCATAGAGTTTTCGAATGCGCAGAACCGCTTCGCCGGCCACGGGCAGTTTTAAACTTTCGTACAGGCTGTAAAACTCTCGCCGCACATGGGCCATACAGGCCATCTCTTTGACCCTTCCCGTGCGGTAGGCGTCGTTATAGCCAGAATAGGCATCCGCATGGGCGTAGCCTTTGTATGGCTTGAGGTGTTCCGTCGGATGTTGCGCTCCCCGGTTGGTGGAGAACTGGTACCACACGGCGGGCGGTGCCGTTCCCGACCAGGCCCTCTCATCTCGGGCATAGACCCAAAGTCGCGACGTTTTAGTCTTGTTCTTGCCGCGCCCCTTGCCCTTCTGGAGCAGCTTGACCGTGGTATCATCCATGAAGATCGCCTGCGCTTCAAACACATGATCGCGGATGGCATCCGCTATGCGCTCCAGCAGCCTGGTGCATTTGCCCACCCAGAGGGCCATGAGGGACCCGCTCAGATCGATGCCTTCGTTCCCAAACATTTGGCTCTGCCGGTATAGGGGTAAGTGATAGCCATATTTGCAGCACAGGATATGCGCCATCAGCGCAGGGCCGACAAAGCTCTTGGGAATGGGGCGGCTTGGCATCTCAGCCTGAACCACCTTCTCACAGCAGGTGCAGGCCAGTCGCGGACGTTTGATCTCATTGACGATGTAATGGCCCGGCACATACTCCAACTCCTCCATCACATCGGCCCCCAACTCTTTGAAGTCGCCGCCGCAATCTTCGCAGGTATCACTGGGGGTGATAGTCTTCTGCACTCGCTTGAGGCTTTTGGGAAAGGGCTTGCGCTTGCGGGGCGTGCGGGGTGACTTTGTAACGTCAGCGTCAGAAGACGTGGC
>CABZJG010000019.1 GCA_902525995.1 Paracoccaceae bacterium
TTTTGACCAGATCGCAAAATGGAGCGATCAGGAATGTGCGTGGGTTGATCAAAATCTTAAAGGATACACCGGTCGCGCAAGCCGCGATAAATGGGTCGAGCAGGCGAAAGCGTTGCTCGGTGACGGCTGAGAAAATAAGCAAGCATCGCCAATAAGGCGGTGTTGAAGGAGTGATGAATGGAGCAGAGCACAGACCAAAAGATTGCCCAACGTGGTCGTCTGCTGGCCCTTGTGATTGCCGGAACAATGCTGTTCTGGCTTGCTGCTCAATGGATTGGGCCAAGGATCGGTCTGGCTGGTGAATATGCCGTGTTGATTGATCTTGTGGTTATGGCAGCGTTTGTAATGGCGCTTTATAACGGCTTACAGCTCTGGCGCATACGCCAGAAGGACAAAGGATGAGGGCAGATGCTTAAAGATGAAGATAGGATTTTTACCAATCTTTACGGCATGCATGACCGCAGCCTCAAAGGGGCGCAGCAGCGTGGCCATTGGGATGGCACCGCAGCGATTGTAAAAAAAGGTCGTGACTGGATTATTGACCAGATGAAAGCATCTGGGCTGCGCGGCCGTGGTGGCGCAGGATTTCCCACCGGTTTGAAATGGTCGTTTATGCCCAAGGAAAGTGACGGTCGTCCTGCGTATCTTGTTGTTAATGCTGACGAATCTGAGCCGGGTACCTGTAAAGACCGCGAAATTATGCGCCATGATCCGCATACATTGATCGAAGGCTGTCTGATTGCCAGTTTCGCGATGAATGCCCATGCCTGCTATATTTACATTCGCGGCGAATACATCCGCGAACGCGAAGCGTTGCAAGCCGCGATTGATGAAGCTTATGATGCGGGTTTGCTTGGCAAAAATGCGGCGAAATCTGGCTGGGATTTCGACCTTTACCTGCATCATGGTGCGGGTGCCTATATCTGCGGCGAAGAAACCGCGCTGCTGGAAAGCCTAGAAGGGCGCAAGGGCATGCCGCGGATGAAACCGCCATTTCCGGCCGGAGCGGGGCTTTATGGCTGTCCAACCACAGTCAACAATGTCGAATCCATCGCTGTGGTGCCGACCATCCTGCGCCGTGGTCCTGAGTGGTTTTCAAGCTTTGGACGGCAAAATAATGCGGGAACAAAGATTTTTGCAATCTCTGGCCATGTGAACGCCCCCTGTGTGGTGGAAGAAGCCATGTCGATCACGTTTAAAGAATTGATCGACCGTCACTGTGGCGGAATTCGCGGTGGCTGGGATAACCTTAAAGCGGTCATACCGGGGGGCTCTTCGGTGCCGTGTATTCGCGGCGAGCACATGCGCGAAGCCATAATGGATTTTGATTACCTGCGGGAACAGCGCTCGGGTCTTGGAACGGCCGCTGTGATTGTGATGGATCAGTCGACCGATATTATCAAGGCCATCTGGCGGCTTGCCAAATTCTACAAACATGAAAGTTGCGGCCAGTGTACGCCCTGCCGCGAGGGCACGGGCTGGATGATGCGGGTGATGGACCGTCTGGTGACCGGCGAGGCCGAGGTCGAAGAGATCGATATGCTTCTTGATGTAACAAAGCAGGTCGAGGGCCACACCATCTGTGCATTGGGCGATGCGGCGGCTTGGCCGATCCAAGGGCTGATTAGAAATTTCCGCGATGAAATAGAAGACCGGATCAAACACAAACGCACAGGCTGCGTCAGCGCGGTTGCGGCTGAGTAAACCCATGCACGAAACTCAAGTCATATCTGCCGCCAGATGACCGCAGCATTTATGGAACCAACAAAAAAGCGCCCTTCGGGTGCAGACGCCAAAGCAAAGTGAGAACGATGACAGATCTGAAAAAAATCATCATCGACGATAAAGAAATCGAAGTTGACGGGGCCATGACCCTTATTCAGGCCTGTGAGTTGGCCAATGTGGAAGTGCCAAGGTTCTGTTACCACGAGCGCCTGTCAATTGCCGGTAACTGCCGGATGTGTCTGGTTGAAGTGGTCGGCGGTCCGCCCAAACCTGCGGCCTCCTGCGCGATGCAGGTGCGCGACTTGCGCCCGGGACCCGAAGGCCAGCCGCCGGTGGTGAAAACCAACTCCCCGATGGTCAAAAAGGCCCGTGAAGGGGTGATGGAATTTTTGCTTATCAACCATCCGCTGGATTGCCCTATTTGCGATCAGGGCGGCGAGTGTGATCTGCAGGATCAGGCCATGGCCTATGGCGTTGATTTTTCGCGCTACCGCGAAGTGAAGCGCGCCAGTACCGATCTTGATCTAGGACCGCTGGTGGAAACCCATATGACCCGCTGCATTAGCTGCACGCGCTGTGTGCGGTTCACAACCGAAGTTGCCGGGATCACGCAAATGGGCCAAACCGGCCGCGGTGAAGATGCCGAGATTACCAGCTATCTAGGGGAAACCTTGGACAGTAACCTGCAGGGCAACATCATTGACCTCTGTCCCGTCGGCGCGCTGACCTCAAAGCCCTATGCGTTTACCGCCCGCCCGTGGGAATTGAGCAAGACCGAAACCATTGATGTGATGGACGCTTTGGGATCAAACATCCGCGTTGATGCCAAAGGCCGCGAAGTTATGCGGATTATGCCGCGCAACCACGACGGTGTGAACGAAGAGTGGATTTCGGACAAAACAAGATTTGTATGGGATGGCCTGCGCCGGCAGCGACTGGATCGGCCGTACATCCGCGAAAACGGTAAACTCCGCCCTGCAAGCTGGGGCGAAGCACTTGCCGCCGCCGCCGCCGCAATGAAAGACCGTTCAGTCGCGGGCATCATTGGGGATCTGGCGCCGGTCGAAGCTGCCTATGCGCTAAAGCAGCTGGTGACAGGTTTGGGCGGCGAAGTGGAATGCCGCACAGATGGGGCAAAGCTGCCCGCTGGCAATCGCTCTGCCTATGTGGGGACCGCCACCATAGAAGATATCGACAGCGCCGATATGATCCAGTTGATCGGCTGCAACCCACGGGTCGATGCGCCTGTGCTAAATGCGCGGATCCGCAAAGCGTGGCTTAACGGGGCGAGCGTTGGGCTGGTTGGTGAGGCTGTTGATCTCACCTTTGACTATGCACATGTGGGCACAGGGCGCGAGGCGCTGGCGAGCCTTTCGTCGAAGACGATTGCGGGCGCCAAGGACAAAAATACAATTGTCATCGTGGGCGCTGCTGCTTTGATCGGTGCGGATGGGAAAGCCGTGCTTGGTCACGCCATGAAGCTTGCGGGAAATTCGAACAGCAAATTTATGGTGCTTCAAACCGCTGCTGCGCGGGTTGGTTCGATGGATATCGGTGCCGTGTCAGAAGGAGGCATTACCAAGACCCTCAAAACTGCAGAGGTTATATTTAATCTCGGGGCAGATGAAATTGAGATCAAAGACGGACCTTTTGTGATTTACCAAGGCAGCCACGGTGACCGCGGTGCGCATCGCGCCGATATTATTCTACCCGCTGCAGCCTATACAGAAGAAGCAGGCCTGTTCGTCAATACAGAAGGCCGCCCGCAGCTCGCCCTTCGTGCCGGTTTTGCACCGGGTGAGGCCAAAGAAAACTGGGCAATCCTACGCGCTTTATCCGCTGAATTGGGCGCGACGCTGGGATACGACAGCCTTGCGCAGCTGCGGCAGGCACTCATTACTGAGGTGCCACATTTGGCTGCGGTGGATCAGGTCGCTGAAAACCCGTGGAAAGCGGTGACAACTGGCAAGCTGGGCGCAGCGGACTTTTCAAATGCGACCAGCAGCTTTTACCTGAGCAACCCGATTGCGCGCGCCTCGAGCATCATGGCAGAGCTGGCAGCAAACGAAAAAGCCCGTCAGGCAACAAAGGTTGCGGCCGAGTGATGCAGCAGCTTGCAGCGATATCCCCAGCCTTTGTGGCCTTGGCATTGACGGCCCTTTTGGCCGCTTGCCAAGCTTCCACTTTGGCCAGCTCTGATGCGCCGTCAGGCGCGCCAGTGTACAAAGGGATCGTGACGCGTCTTTTGCAAACAGACCTTGTTCAGTTCAAGGTCCGACTGGCAAACAGCGCAGACCCGCAGACGGTGCAGGACTATGCAAGATGCGCGGCGGCGCAATACACGCTTATTCGCGGCTATAGGTTTGCCCGCCATGTCAGGACAACTGTTGATCGCAGCGCAGATACATGGACAGCAGATGCAGTCTATACAATCTCGACCGATATGCCGAGAGGATTTAAAACCATCGACGCACAGGCCGTAGCGGCCGACTGCGTGGAAAACAATATACCTATGGTGTGAGGACCGATGGAAGAGTTTTTAACAACACCGGCTGGAATAGCCCTAATCCTCGTGGCCCAAGGCCTGTTGATGGCTATATTCTTGCTGCTTTCAGCCTATTTCCTGATCTACGCAGATCGAAAGGTCTGGGCAGCCGTGCAAATGCGGCGCGGTCCAAATGTCGTCGGAGCCTGGGGTATTTTGCAAAGCGGCGCAGATATGCTCAAACTTGTTTTCAAGGAAATTATTGTTCCTGCCGGTTCAGACAAAGCTGTATTTTTCCTTGCGCCATTGGCTTCTTTCTTTTTGGCAATTGCCGCATGGGCGGTGGTTCCGCTCAACGAAGGCTGGGAGCTGTCCAATATAAACGTGGCTATTTTATACGTTTTTGCGGTCTCTTCGCTTGAAGTTTACGGCGTTATCATGGGGGGATGGGCCTCGAACTCAAAGTACCCGTTCTTGGGCTCGCTGCGCTCGGCAGCGCAGATGATTTCCTATGAGGTTTCAATTGGTCTGATTATCATTGGTGTGATCCTATCGACCGGATCAATGAACTTTGGTGATATTGTGCGCGCCCAAGATGGCGATTACGGGATTTTTAGCTGGTATTGGTTGCCGCATTTCCCGATGGTGTTTTTGTTTTTCATTTCGGCATTGGCTGAAACCAACCGCCCGCCGTTTGACCTGCCAGAGGCTGAATCTGAGCTGGTGGCCGGCTTTCAGGTTGAATACAGCTCAACCCCATTTTTGCTGTTTATGGCGGGCGAGTTGATTGCTGTTTGGCTCATGTGTGCCCTTACAGCTTTGCTGTTCTTCGGTGGTTGGCTTTCCCCAATCCCGGGTCTGCCCGATGGTCCGGTATGGATGATTGGCAAGATGGCATTTTTCTTCTTTATCTTTGCCATGGTCAAAGCCATCACCCCGCGCTACCGCTACGATCAACTGATGCGCCTTGGGTGGAAAGTGTTCTTGCCAATGTCCCTTGCATGGGTTGTGATCGTTGCCTTTTTAGCAAAATTCGAAGCCTTTGGTGGGGCCTATGCCCGTTGGGCGATAGGAGGATAAGATGAGCCAGATTGATTATACGCGCGCGGCCAAATATTTTTTGCTGGCGGACTTTGTCAAAGGGTTTGCATTGGGAATGAAATATTTCTTTGCCCCCAAAGCCACTGTGAACTACCCGCATGAAAAGGGCCCGCTTAGCCCACGGTTTCGCGGCGAACATGCGCTGCGGCGCTATCCAAACGGAGAAGAGCGCTGCATTGCGTGCAAACTCTGCGAAGCGGTTTGCCCGGCGCAGGCGATTACAATTGATGCGGAGCCGCGTGATGACGGCAGCCGCCGGACAACCCGGTATGACATCGACATGACGAAGTGCATTTACTGCGGATTTTGTCAGGAATCCTGTCCAGTAGATGCCATTGTTGAAGGCCCGAACTTTGAGTTTTCCACCGAAACCCGTGAAGAGCTGTTTTACAACAAAGAAAAGCTTTTGGAAAACGGCGACCGCTGGGAGTCTGAAATTGCCCGCAATCTTGAAATGGATGCACCCTACCGATGACAGATATTTCCCGCTCCAATGGTAAAAGCCGGCGCAATGCAACAGGCTTTAATCGCTTAAAAGATCCTGCCAGTGCCGCTTGGTCCTTAGCGCGATCCTTGCCGGTGATCGGAAACAAAGAGGAAAATCAATCATGAGCGTTTTGAGCTTTACCTTCTATTTGTTTTCTATTTGTGTCATTGTCGGTGGCCTTTTTACCGTTATCAGCCGCAATCCGGTTCATTCGGTGCTCTGGTTGATCCTGTCATTTCTGTCGTCAGCAGGTCTTTTTGTGCTGCTGGGCGCAGAATTTGTGGCGATACTTCTGGTGATCGTCTACGTGGGTGCCGTTTCCGTTCTGTTTTTGTTTGTCGTTATGATGCTGGATGTGGATTTCGCCCAGCTCAAAGCGGAAATGGCGCGTTATCTGCCGCTTGGGCTTTTGATCGGTGTGGTTTTGCTGATGCAACTGGGAATGGCGTTCGGCAACTGGACCGCATCTGAGGGCGCCGAAGCAGCCCGCGCGGCCATAGCACCTGCGGATACCCACAATACTGCCGCTTTGGGGCTATTAATCTATGATCGCTACTTTTTGCTGTTTCAACTCGCTGGCCTGATCCTTTTGGTGGCAATGGTCGGGGCAATTGTCCTGACGCTTCGGCATCGCAAGCATGTCAAACGCCAAGATGTGTTGGCCCAGATGTATCGAGATCCGGCCACAGCAATGGAACTAAAAGACGTCAAACCGGGGCAGGGGCTCTAAGCCTGCACTGCATAGGACAAGGAAGACCGAGGGAATTATGATTGGTTTAGAACATTACCTGACAGTGGCGGCCACGCTTTTTGTCATTGGTATCTTTGGGATCTTCCTGAACCGGAAGAATGTTATCATCTTGCTGATGTCCATTGAGCTTATGCTGCTGGCTGTGAACATCAATCTGGTCGCCTTTTCCAGTTTTCTTGGCGATTTGGTTGGACAAGTCTTTACGCTTTTTGTGTTGACCGTGGCTGCAGCAGAGGCGGCCATTGGCCTGGCTATTCTGGTGAGCTTTTTCCGCAACCGCGGAACCATCGCGGTTGAAGACGTCAATGTGATGAAAGGGTAGCAAAGATGGAACAGATTATTCTCTTTGCTCCGCTCATCGGGGCGCTTATTGGCGGCTTTGGATGGCGGTTTATTGGCGAAACCGGCGCGCAAGTGGTGACAACCGGGCTACTTTTTCTGTCCTGTTTTTTGAGCTGGATCGTTTTTGTCACTCTGGATGCCGGCACCCAGCACATTGAAATTCTGCGCTGGATCGAAAGTGGCGCGTTAAGTACCGACTGGTCGATCCGTTTGGACCGCATGACAGCCATTATGCTGATCGTTGTCACAACCGTCTCCGCGCTCGTGCACCTTTATAGCTTTGGCTACATGGATCACGACCCGCAATGGAAAGACGGCGAAAGCTATAAGCCAAGGTTTTTCGCTTATCTTTCGTTTTTCACCTTTGCAATGTTGATGCTCGTCACTTCGGATAATCTCTTGCAGATGTTTTTCGGTTGGGAAGGCGTGGGCGTGGCCTCATACCTTCTGATCGGATTTTATTATCGTAAACCAAGCGCCAATGCGGCGGCAATTAAGGCTTTCGTGGTCAACCGTGTGGGAGACTTTGGCTTCGCTCTTGGCATTTTCGGTCTTTTCTATCTGACTGATAGTATCAAACTGGATGATGTTTTTGCAGCTGCGCCGCAGTTGGCCGAAACTCAAATCCACTTCCTTTGGACAGACTGGAACGCAGCCAATCTATTGGCCTTTTTGCTTTTTATTGGCGCGATGGGAAAATCCGCACAGCTGTTTTTACACACATGGCTGCCTGATGCGATGGAAGGCCCGACACCGGTTTCGGCTTTGATCCATGCGGCAACCATGGTGACCGCAGGCGTCTTTTTGGTCTGCCGCATGTCACCGCTTATGGAATATGCACCGGCTGCGCTTGGTTTTGTGACAATCGTTGGTGCCTTTACCGCCTTTTTTGCGGCCACCGTGGGGCTTGTTCAAAACGATATCAAACGGGTCATCGCCTATTCAACCTGTTCCCAGCTTGGCTATATGTTCGTGGCGGCGGGTGTCGGGGTTTACTCTGTTGCGATGTTCCATCTTTTCACCCACGCCTTTTTCAAAGCCATGCTGTTTTTGGGGGCGGGCTCGGTCATCCATGCCATGCATCATGAACAGGATATGCGAAATTATGGCGGGCTGCGCAAAAAGATCCCCTATACATTCTGGGCGATGATGATCGGCACTTTGGCCATCACCGGTGTTGGTATTCCATTGACCCATATTGGATTTGCAGGATTTCTGTCCAAAGATGCTGTGATTGAAAGTGCATGGGCCGGTACAGCAGGCGGCGGTGCGTTCTGGCTTCTGGTGGTCGCCGCGCTGTTTACATCTTTCTACAGCTGGCGGCTGATATTTATGACATTTTATGGAACACCGCGCGGCGATGCCCATACCCATGATCATGCGCATGAAAGCCCAAAGGTCATGTTGATCCCGCTTGGCGTGCTGGCGCTTGGCGCTGTGTTTTCCGGTATGATCTGGTACGGAAGCTTTTTCGGTGATCATTCGCAGGTCAATAAGTTCTTTGGCATTCCGGATCATCACGCGGAGGCTGGCCACGATGATGGGCATGGTAAAGATCACGGCAAATCATCCGCGGACCATGACACGGCTCATGGCGATAAGGCGCATGAAAACGACGCCCATGCAGATGACGCACATCACGGCAAAGCGCATGCGTCAGATGGTGTGCATGCAGTAGCGCCGGAAGGTGCGATCTTTATGGGTCCGGACAATCATGTGATGGACGAAGCCCACTATGCGCCCACGTGGGTCAAGGTCAGCCCCTTTGTGGCCATGCTGATTGGATTTATAACTGCCTTCTGGTTTTACATCTGGGATCCCAAAATGCCGGGGCGTTTGGCCGAGAATAATCGACCGCTCTATCTGTTTTTGCTGAACAAATGGTATTTTGACGAAATTTATGATGCGATCTTTGTGAACCCGGCGAAAGCCTTGGGGCGGCTTCTATGGCGCCGGGGTGATGGCAGCGTCATTGATGGGACAATCAATGGGATTGCTATGGGGATCGTGCCCTTTTTCACCCGTCTCGCAGGGCGGGCACAGTCCGGATACATCTTTACCTATGCCTTTGCCATGGTGATCGGGATTGTCGTGCTTGTCACCTGGATGAGCTTTACTGGAGGGGGGCGCTAATATGGATAATCTTCTCCTGTCAATTGTCACATTTGCACCTGCTCTTGCTGCTGTAATTCTCCTCATATTTGCCCGCGGCGAAGACGAAGCGGCTGCGCTAGTGGCAAAACGCTTTGCGCTTTTTGCCACCGGAGCAACCTTTTTGATTTCATTGCTGATCCTCGCCCAGTTTAACCCCGCTGATCCCGGTTTTCAGATGGTGGAAGAGGCCGAATGGCTGCTTGGTTTGCAATATAAAATGGGTGTGGACGGAATTAGCATTTTGTTCGTCATGCTGACCACGTTTATGATGCCATTGGTTATTGCGGCCTCATGGGGCGTTAAAACCCGTGTAAAAGAATACATGATCGCTTTTTTGCTGCTTGAAACGCTGATGCTCGGCGTCTTTATGGCTTTGGATCTGGTGCTGTTTTATCTGTTCTTCGAAGCTGGCCTTATCCCAATGTTTCTTATTATTGGAATCTGGGGCGGTTCTGACCGCGTCTATGCGTCATTCAAGTTTTTCCTCTATACCTTCTTGGGCTCGGTTTTGATGTTGATCGCGATGATCGCAATGTTTGCGCAAGCCGGAACAACAGACATTCCGACTTTGATGATCCATCAATTTGATTTTGCTGACATGAATGTACTGGGCATTCAAATTGTGGGCGGTATGCAAACGCTGTTGTTCTTGGCATTTTTTGCCAGCTTTGCGGTCAAAATGCCCATGTGGCCGGTCCACACTTGGCTGCCCGATGCACACGTTCAGGCACCCACCGCCGGCTCAGTGGTACTGGCTGCAATCCTGTTGAAAATGGGCGGATATGGTTTTTTGCGCTTTAGTTTGCCGATGTTTCCGGTAGGCTCTGAGGTGATGACGAACTTTGTGTTTGTGCTCTCGGCTATTGCCATTGTCTATACATCTTTGGTGGCTTTGGTGCAGGAAGATATGAAAAAGCTCATCGCCTATTCCTCGGTTGCACACATGGGATATGTCACAATGGGCATTTTTGCGGCCAATCAGCAGGGCATTGACGGCGCTATTTTCCAAATGCTCAGCCACGGCTTTATCTCTGGGGCGCTGTTTTTGTGCGTCGGTGTGATCTATGACCGGATGCATACGCGCGAAATTGATGCCTATGGCGGTCTGGTGAACCGGATGCCCGCCTATGCGTTAATTTTCATGCTGTTCACCATGGCCAATGTAGGACTGCCTGGTACCTCGGGCTTCGTTGGTGAGTTTTTAACGCTGGTGGGGATTTTCAAGGTCAACACCTGGGTCGCCCTCTTTGCAACATCTGGCGTTATCTTATCAGCAGCCTATGCGCTGTGGCTGTATCGCCGCGTTGTGATGGGTGATCTGATCAAAGAGAGCTTGCGGAGTATCACGGATATGAGCTTTCGCGAACGGGTTGTCTTTGCCCCGCTGGTGGTGATGACGATACTGCTTGGGGTTTACCCCGCACTGGTCTTGGACCTGATCGGGCCTTCGGTTGAAGCTCTGGTCTCGAACTATCAAACCGCATTACTGGATGCTGGTCGCGGCACCCAAATTGCCGCCTCGCATTAATTAGGAGATGAAGGCAAATGATCCAAGCTGATCTGAATATCATCCTGCCAGAGGTTATCCTTTCGCTGTATGCGATGCTGGCTCTGGTTGGTGCGGTTTACTCTGGAAAAGATAAACTTGCCCCCTTACTTGTCTGGCTAACGGCCGGATTATTCGCGCTTTTGGCTTTCTGGATTGCAGGATCAACTGGACCGAGCCAGACCGCCTTTGGCGGGATGTTTGTCGACGACGGGTTTGCCCGTTTTTCCAAAATTACAATCCTGATTTCCGCCGCTGTCGTCTTGGTCATGAGCCAAGAGTATATGCAGCGTCGTAACTTGCTGCGGTTTGAATACCCCTTGCTAATCGCGCTTGCCGTAGTCGGGATGATGATGATGGTCTCGGCGAGCGACTTGATGGCGTTATATATGGGGCTAGAACTGCAATCTCTGTCGCTTTATGTGATTGCTTCTTTGCGCCGTGACAGCGTGAAATCAACCGAAGCCGGGCTGAAGTACTTTGTTCTTGGAGCGCTGTCTTCGGGCCTGCTGCTGTATGGTGCGTCGCTGTGCTACGGGTATTCCGGCACGACCCTGTTTTCCGGTATTATTGCTGCGGCGGGGGATCATCATGCGCCGTTAGGTCTGTTGCTTGGCTTGGTGATGATCAGCGCAGGGCTGGCCTTTAAAGTGTCGGCTGTGCCGTTTCATATGTGGACCCCTGATGTCTATGAAGGCGCGCCAACGCCGATCACCGCGTTCTTTGCAACCGCTCCGAAAGTTGCTGCTGTCGGGCTTTTCGCTCGGGTTATGCACGATGCCTTTGGCGGCATCACAGCCGATTGGCAACAGATCATCGCGCTGCTGTCTTTGCTGTCCATGTTTCTGGGCTCTATCGCCGCGATTGGCCAAACCAATATCAAGCGCCTGATGGCCTATTCATCCATTGCCCATATGGGCTATGCATTGATGGGGCTGGCGGCAGGTACAGCCTTTGGCATTCAAGCCTTGCTTATTTATATGGCTATTTATGTCACGATGAGCGTTGGAACCTTTGCCTTTATCTTGCTGATGGAAAAGGATGGCCGGCCGGTGACAGATATTTCTGCGCTGCACATGTTGTCACGCGCGCATCCGGGGCGGGCCATTGCAATGTTGGTGTTACTCTTTAGCCTTGCGGGTGTGCCGCCCATGGTTGGCTTTTTTGGCAAGCTATATGTTTTAAGAGCCGCTTATGATGCAGGCCTTGCATGGTTGGCGCTGGCCGGAGTTATTGCATCGGTTATTGGCGCATTTTATTATCTTAGAATTGTCTTCTACATGTACTTTGGCGATGATCAGGATGATAATCTGGACCGGACAACTGCGCCCGTTTTGCAAACGGTATTATTCGTCTCTGCCTTGATCATGGTGGTTGGCATTGCAAACTTGTTTGGCATTGAAGGGGCTGCAGAAGCCGCAGCCGCAACACTTGTCCGCTAGTTTTCCAGACGGATATCACAAACATGTGCTGGCAACTATAGACAGCACCAATGCAGAGGCCGCGCGCATTGCGGGCTCTTTATCATCGCCAACTTGGATTTTGGGGCTGAAACAGACCGCCGGACGCGGACGTGGGGGGCGCCAATGGGCTGACCCGCAGGGCAATTTTGCAGCGACACTGGTTTTGTTTCCAGATGATCCGCTGCAAAACCGTGTTTTGCGCTCATTTGTGGCGGCTCTTGCATTGTTTGACGCTTTGGTCACGCTCACAGGGCGGGCTGAAGCTTTTTCGCTAAAGTGGCCCAATGATGTGCTGCTCAATGGCGGTAAACTGGCCGGTATATTGCTTGAAACTGTGCCGCTGTCCGCGGGCCGTTCCGCTTTAGCGATCGGCATGGGGGTCAACCTTGTCGAAGCGCCGTCCCTCGCCGAGCTTTCCACAGGCTCTGTGCCGCCTGTTTCATTGCAGGACGCGACAGGAAGCACCGTGACAGCAGAGGAGTTTCTCGATTTTCTCGCTGTGTCCTATGCCGCCTGTGAAGAACAGTTTTCCACCTTTGGTTTTGAGCCTATTCGCCGCGCATGGCTTGCCCGCGCCGCCCGTCTGGGCGAGGTGATTACTGCCCGCAGTGGGCAGGCAGAAGTCAGCGGAATATTTGACACCATCGACGAGACAGGGCATTTGATTCTAAACACCGCTGAGGGCAAACAGGCCATTGCGGCCGCTGATGTGTTCTTTTAAGGGAAAAACAGATGTTACTGACCATTGATTGCGGCAACACCAACACCATTTTTTCGATCTGGGACGGGGATAAGTTTATTGCAACTTGGCGCACCGTTACAGAGCATCAGCGCACTGCAGATCAATATTTTGTCTGGCTGACAACTTTGATGAAGGCTCAAGACCTGACCGCAGATATATCCGAAGTTGTCGTGGCTTCATCCGTTCCCAAAGTCGTCTTTAATCTAAGGGTTCTATGCGACCGCTATTTTAATTGCAGGCCCTTGGTGGTGGGCAAGCCAGAGTGCAAATTACCAGTGGCTCCACGCGTTGATCCGGGCACAAAAATAGGTCCGGACCGCTTGGCCAATGTTGCTGGTGCCTTTGATCGGCACGGCGGAAATTGCGTGGTTGTCGATTTCGGCACCGCGACCAATTTTGATATGGTGGCAGAGGACGGCGCTTATATCGGCGGTATTATTGCGCCCGGTGTGAACCTAAGCCTTGAAGCTTTGCATCTTGGCACTGCCGCTTTGCCCCATGTTGACATTACCCAGCCGGAAAAAGTGATCGGTAGCAATACCATTGCTTGTATCCAGTCGGGTGTTTTCTGGGGGTACACCGGCCTGATCCAAGGGTTGGTCAATCGTATCAGAGATGAATATGGAAAACCATTGGTTGTGATTGGAACGGGCGGGCTGGCACCGCTTTTTGCACAGGTTAGCGGTTTGTTTGATTTCATTGAGGATGACCTAACCAGCTATGGGCTGACTGTGATCCACAAATATAACAAAGGATAAAGATATATATGAGCAGTGATCGTTTGATCTATCTGCCGCTTGGCGGAGCCGGCGAAATTGGCATGAATGCCTATGTTTACGGATATGGGCCTGCTGGCCAAGAACGGCTTATTGTCGTTGATCTCGGGGTGACCTTTCCAGATATGGATGGCACCCCCGGTGTTGATTTGATTTTGCCTGATATTGCGTGGCTAAAGGAACGCCGCAATCAGATCGAAGCAATATTCATCACGCATGCCCATGAAGACCATGTTGGGGCGCTCAGTCATCTTTGGAACGATCTGGGTGCGTCGGTCTATGCGCGCGCGTTTACCGCCAATATAGCGCGGCGGAAAATGGACGAGTTTGGCCATTCTGAAAAAGCCATTACGACTGCAACAAAATGGTCCGATACCATTCAGGCAGGACCGTTTGAGGTGGGCTTTTTGCCCATATCCCATTCGATCCCTGAAAGCAGTGCTTTGGTGATCGACACTCCCGAAGGCAGGTTGATCCACAGTGGAGACTTTAAACTTGATGAAACCCCCGTGGTGGGCGAGCCCTTTGATGCAAAGCTGTGGGGCGAGGTCGCAAAGAGCGGTGTGAAAGCGCTTATTTGCGATAGTACAAATGTATTTTCAAACCATGAAGGCCGATCCGAGGCCAGTCTGGCCCAAGACATCGAAGAGCTGATCTCAAACGCGCCGAACATGGTGGTTGCAACAACCTTTGCCAGCAATGTTGCGCGGGTCAAAACCCTTGCTGATGCGGGCGTGCGCGCCGGCCGCTCGATCTGCCTGATGGGGCGGGCCATGCGCCGCATGATCGAAGCCGCCATTGAAACCGGGGTGCTTACGGATTTTCCAACGGTTGTCAGCAGTGAAGATGCACAGCAGATCCCCCGGCAAGATCTGATGCTTCTGGTCACCGGCAGTCAGGGCGAGCCCCGTGCGGCCAGTGCCCAGCTTGCCAGTGGAAAATTTCAGGGTATCAAGCTGAAAGAAGGCGACCTTTTCCTATTTTCTTCAAAAACAATTCCCGGCAACGAGCGCGGTGTGATCCGGATTATCAACCAGTTTTCCGAAATGGGCGTTGATGTGGTTGATGATGATTCCGGTCTTTATCATGTCTCAGGTCATGCCAACCGGCCGGATTTGCAAAAAATCCATTCTCTTGTGCAACCGCAGATGATTATTCCCATGCATGGCGAGCATCGGCATTTGCGCGAGCATAGCAAACTGGCAGCGCAAAGCGGTATAAGTTCGACTATCTGCGTCAATGGAATGATGCTTGATTTGTCGGGCAACGCCCCGAAGGTGGCTGAATATATTGAAACAGGGCGGCGCTATTTAGACGGATCGGTGCAAGTTGGTGCGCTGGACGGTGTGGTGCGAAACCGCATTCGAATGGCGTTGAACGGTCATGTTGTGGTCAATGTCATCTTGGATGAAGACAATGAAATGCTGGGAGAGCCATGGGCAGAGATCAGCGGGCTGGCGGAAATAGGGGTATCTGCAGCGCCCTTGATTGATGCACTGGAAGAAGACCTTAGTCAGTACCTTGGCCGTGCAGGCAGAAAAACCAAAGCGGATGACGATGCGCTAGAAAAGGAACTGAAACGCATCGCGCGGCAAACTTGTGCTGCTGAAATTGGTAAAAAACCCGAAGTGACAGTGATC